>JBJTXG010000252.1:0-23027 GCA_046082125.1 Ferruginibacter sp.
TCCTGGGCAATTTTGAAATTATCGATGCTTCTCTGAGTCTGTGCACCATAATAAGCATGAACGGGCACTTTCACTTCGCCCATGGTGTCCTTTTCAATTCTGTAGTCCATAAAATGATTGGGTTTATTTTCCGGTAAATAGTGCTTTTCTTTTTTCCATGAATGCAGTGGTTCCTTCTTTCATGTCATCGGTTGTGAAACAATCACCAAAAGCGGCAACTTCAACATCATAACCTGATTTGCCGTTCGAAAAGGCGCTGTCGCTTAAGGTGGCTATATTCACACATTCCACAATTTTTCCAACGGCGTATGGTGCTTTGGTTTGAATGAGTTGTAAAATCTCTTTGGTTTTTGATATCAAATGATCGGCGTCGGTTACATGATTTACTAACCCTGCTTGAAGTGCCTCTTGAGCATTCACCATTTGCCCGGTCATGTGCCATTCCATACTTTTTCCTTTGCCAACCAACTGGGTCATTCTTTGGGTGCCGCCGTATCCGGGAATCAAGCCTAGGTTCACTTCCGGCTGACCGAATTTGGCGTTCTCGCTGCAAATTCGAAAATGACAGGCCATGGCCAGTTCGCAGCCACCGCCCAGTGCAAATCCGTTTACAGCAGCCACTACCGGTTTAGAGCAGTTTTCAATCTTGAAAAAAACATCTTGTCCTCTTTTGGACAAAGCCATCGCCTCTTCTTTACTCAGGGAAGAAAATTCTGAAATATCCGCTCCGGCAACAAAGGCTTTAGGGCCGGCTCCGGTGATGATCACGGTTTTAATGGCTTCATTTGCATTCACTTCTTCCATTACCTGATTGAGGTCATTGAATACATCCCGGTTCAGGGCATTCATTTTGTCCGGGCGATTGATGGTGATGGTAAAAATGCCGTTATCCAGCTCCGTTAGTAAGGTATTGTACATATATTTTATTTAGAAATTTCGGCGTTGACTGACTTGCTCTTTGATGTAAGATGAGATGTCGGAAGTGGGAGTACCGGGTGCAAACAACTCACCCACTCCTAATTCTTTGAGAAACTGCCGGTCTTCTTCCGGAATGATTCCTCCACCGGTGAGTAACACATCATGCATGTTTTTCTCTTTCATCAATTGAATGATTTTAGGAAATACGGTCATGTGTGCGCCACTTAAAATACTGACACCAATAGCATCCACATCTTCTTGCAATGCGGCATTCACTACCATGTCCGGTGTTTGGCGAAGCCCGGTATAAATCACTTCCATGCCGGCATCTCGTAGCGACGTGGCAATGACTTTAGCACCGCGATCATGACCATCGAGGCCAACTTTCGCTACTAAAACTCGAATCGGTCTGTTCATGTTGTACCTATTTTTGATAATGCGGATTGTATTCTTGAAAGGGTGGACTCCTTTCCAATCATCGCAGCAATCTCGAACACTGCCGGACCAAATTTACCACCTACCAACATGATGCGCATCGGAAGTTGTAATTCGCCTGGCTTGATGTTCATTTCACTAGCCAAGTTTTTGAAACAAGTTTCCAGGCTCGAGGCATTCCACTCAGTCAAACCATTGATTTGTTCAATGAACCGATGGAAGAAATCGGTTTTAAGTTCATTCCATTTGGGTACAATGGCTTCAAGGTCTAATTTTTCAGGTACTTGATAAAAATATGCTGATTGCTCATAAAAATCAGAGAGCAATGTGCAGCGTTCTTTCACCAGCTCTATAACTTTGAGTGTATATGTTTGATCTGGTGTTTGGATCCCTTTGGAATACAATACCTTTTCAACATCCTCCAATAAAAATTCCGCAGTACTTTTTTTGATCCATTCATGATTGAACCAGCGGGCTTTTTCATAATCGAATTTGGCGCCACTTTTATGTACTCGTTCAATTGAAAATTCTTGAATCAGTTCTGTTAAGGAAAACAGCTCCTGTTCTTTTCCACTGTTCCATCCCAACATGGCCAATAAGTTGACAAATGCTTCCGGCAGGAAACCTTTTTCCCGGAAACCTTCCGTGAATTCGCTATTACGTGGGTCTGTCCAGTTCATAGCATAAACAGGAAATCCGAATTTGGCCCCATCCCGTTTACTTAATTTCCCCTCTGGTCCGAGTATCAACGGCAGATGGGCCCATTGGGGCATATGTTCCAGTCCAAATAAATACTTCCAAAGCATGATGTGCACCGGAGCACTGCTCAACCATTCTTCCCCCCTGAACGCATGGGTGATCTTCATGAGGTAATCATCCACCACCACAGCCAGATGATAGGTAGGCATGCCATCCGCTTTCAACAATACTTTATCATCTACTACATTGGAATCAAAGCTTACTTCATGATGGATGAGGTCGTTGAACTGAATGACTTCATCTGTTGGCATTTTGATTCGTATGACATGAGGCGTTCCGGATTGCAATAATGACTCCACTTCTTCCTGGGAAAGGGTCAGCGAATTTTTCATTCGCATCCTGACACTTGCGTCATATTGTGGAGATGGGTTTGTTTCTGATCTAAATGCTGTGCGCATCTTATCCAGCTCTTCCGATGTATCAAACGCATAATAGGCATGCCGCTGTTCAATCAGTTTCTCTGCGTATTCGCGGTACATCGGTTTACGCTCGCTTTGCCGATACGGGCCATAAGCGCCACCATGCAGCGGACTTTCATCGGGTTCCATACCGCACCATTTCAAACAGTCATAGATATATTGCTCAGCACCTTCTACAAAGCGTGTCTGGTCGGTGTCTTCAATGCGCAGGATGAATTGACCATGCTGTTTTTTGGCAAAAAGGTAATTGTATAAAACCGTACGTACACCTCCCAGGTGAAGGCCGCCGGTTGGACTGGGCGCGAAACGGACGCGAACCTGTTTGTTTTCCGTCATAATGTTAAGGGCATCCGCGAGGCGGACACGTTGATACGCCGCAAAGATAGTCAGCCAACGAGTAAAAATGAAACCGGTATTTAGCTGGCTAAGGCTGTATGCAAGGCCAGGTTTATCATGGGATCCAACGACCGTTCTCTGTCTTCCGGTGAGATATGTTCACCCGTTGGAATCACATCCGAAATCGTCAATATGGTTGCGGCAGATTTTCCGAGGTGGCGTGCATTCGCAAACAAGGCAAATGCTTCCATCTCAACCGCTTTACAGGAATATTTCTGTGCCACTTCCGGTGTACCTTTTGTAGTCCGGTAAAATACATCACTGGAATGAATATTGCCGTTCCAGATTGGCAACTGCATGGATGCGGCGCTATCGCGAATAGTCGTAAATAAATTGCCCTGGTTCGGCATACTGTCTTCTTCCATGCCAAATGCATACCGAGCATAGGTCGACTCGCTGCAGGCAAGATCAACATTGATCAGTGCCCGCAATCCGAGTTCAGGATCGTAAGAGCCTGCCGTTCCAATGCGAATGATACTGGAAACTCCGTATTCAGTAAATAACTCGTTCGAATAGATGCCAATCGACGGACAACCCATGCCACTGGCTCCAATGGTGATACGACGATCCTGAAATGTTCCGGTGAAATACAGCATGTTACGGGTCGATGCGACCTGTACCGGATTGGTCAGCCATTTGGTTGCAATGTATTTGGCCCGAAGCGGATCACCTGGCATCAAAACGATATCGGCGATTTCGCCCGGCTTGGCGTTGATGTGTAAACTCATACTCTGTGAAGGTACATCAAACCCACTTGTAAACATACTCGAAAGAAAAAAGCGCCGCCTAAACAGACGACGCCTAAAAACAAACATGCAAAAAATTACGGAAGGGTGATGGTTCGAGGTGGCTGACCATTGATAGAAATCGTTGCCTGATTATCACAAACTCCATTGCCAAAATCAATGACGGCGTAGTGATTGGGGCCGTCATGTCGTTTTGTACCGGCGTCGATATGCGCACAACTGACTTGCTTATGCAATGGCGTTAAAATGGTTACAGTGCGGGTATTACCGGCCGGATTGGTTACTGTTCCGCTTCCTTCAATTGTAAAGGCATCATCGATCAATACACGCGGCGTGTTCAAGCCGGCAACCTGTGTAATGGTTTTGTTGCTGTTATGTGTCCAGGTGGCTCCTTGCGGATTGGTGATCTGGCCATTAGCTACCACACGATTCCAGCGGCGAACACCGGGCGTACTCGTATTAGTCCAGGTGATAGTACCCTCTTTTTTGTAGTTATTTACGTAATAGTTGTCGAAAGTCATAACGGCTGTACTACCCGGACGGCGGATCGAATCGGAAATAACAATACGGATAATGCCTCTGCGGACGACCGGACGAATACCGCTGCTGCAACCGGTTGTTCCGAAGTCAAGTGTAATCGTTTTTGGAAAGGCGCCGGGTGTTACTGTAATAGTGGCACAAGAGCTAGTGCCATTTGAAACCAGTGGTTCACGGGCACCGGAAAGACCTTGAGACTCAATGGCCTCGTCCATGATTTCATTTGCATCGGCTGTTAGTTCATCACCGATGGCCTGTTTTCCGGCCAAATCGAAAGTGGTTTCAAATTCAGATAAGTTGTTGTCTTTTTTGCAGGAACTCATGCCAAGGAATAAAATAAAAGCCAAGGCAAGCATGAAAGGAGTTTGTTTCATTTTGGGGTAATTTTGAGTAGTAGACCTGTTCAGTTGACTCAAGTTTAATTAACTTAATAAAATTACGTGTTTTACGTTGTTCAACCAAAAATATGGCTTCGATGGATCTATCCTCAATTGATTTGGCAGATGCCTGCAAAGGATAAAGCCATCTACCTAACTTTCGATGATGGGCCACATCCTACTGAAACACCGTTTGTATTGGAACAGCTCCGGCAGTACCAGGCTAAGGCTAGTTTTTTCTGTATCGGAAAAAACGTAGTCGCTCATCCCGAAATCTATCGTCAGCTTTTGCAAGAAGGTCATACCGTTGGAAACCACACCCAAAACCATCGAAATGGCTGGGAGAGTCATGACGATGATTATTTGAATGACTTCCTAAACGCAACCCAGCACATCGATTCAACATTATTCAGACCGCCCTACGGTAAAATCAAGCGATCTCAGATACGTGCGATTCAAAAAATAAAGCCGGCGACGAAAATCATCATGTGGACCGTACTTTCTGCCGACTTTGACCAGCAGGTCAGTCCGGAAAAATGCCTGCAAATAGTCCTCCGGCATGTACAGCCCGGCGCTATTGTTGTTTTTCACGACAGTGCCAAGGCCACTGAACGACTGCGATTCGTCCTGCCAAAAATCCTACCTATTCTGTCCGGTCAAGGGTATCGGTTTGAGGCGCTACCGCAATGAAAAAAGCCCGGCGAGCCGGGCAGTATCTTTTGTTTTAGCAGAAATTAAACAGCGAAACTCTCGCCGCAACCACAGCTACGACTGGCATTGGGGTTATTGAAATAAAACCCTTTGCCGTTGAGTCCGTCACTGAAATCAAGTTCGGTATTTACGAGGTATAAAAAACTCTTTAGGTCGGTTACGATGCGAATGCCTTTATCTTCGAACGACTGATCCATTGGCTTGATTTCGTTATCAAAATCAAGTTTATAACTCAAGCCACTGCAACCGCCACCAACCACGCCAACGCGTAGAAAATAAGATGGATCAGCCGAAACGCCGGCTTCATCCATCAGTTGTAATACTTTGGATTTGGCCTTGTCGCTGATGTATATGCCGTTATCCGTTGCAATCATGGTTTAGTGAATAGGGCTCTCGTCAAATTGAATTTTTTCCATGCCGTTCTTTTCGCGGTAATCATTAATAGCCGCCTTGATGGCATCTTCTGCCAAAACAGAACAGTGGATTTTAACCGGAGGCAGATTCAATTCCTCCACAATTGTCATGTTATCGATTTTCAGCGCTTCATCCACCGACTTCCCTTTTAACCATTCTGTAGCTAGGGAAGAAGATGCGATGGCAGATCCGCAACCAAATGTTTTGAATTTTGCATCGGTGATCATGTTGGTTTCAGGATCGACCTGGATCTGCAAACGCATGACATCGCCGCACTCCGGCGCACCAACCAATCCGGTGCCTACCTGTTTGCTGGCCTTATCGAGTGTTCCGACGTTTTTTGGATTTTGGTAGTGATCAATCACTTTTTCTGAGTATGCCATTTTTATAGATTATTAGTGGTTTGTAGTCATTGGTTAATCTTAGTGATGCGCCCATTCGATGGTATTCAAATCGATGCCATCTTTATACATTTCCCAGAGTGGACTCATTTCCCGGAGTTTATTCACGGTATCGGTGATGGCTTTGATGGTATAGTCAATTTCTTCTTCCGTAGTATACCGGCTCAATCCAAAACGCAATGAACTGTGTGCGAGATCATCACCAAGGCCAAGGGCTTTCAGCACATACGATGGTTCGAGAGAAGCTGATGTACAGGCTGACCCTGAACTCAGAGCAATGTTTTTATTGAACCCCATCAACAAGCCTTCTCCTTCCACATATTTGAACGAGATGTTGGTTACGTGGGGCAGACGATGTTCAAGCGAGCCATTCACATAGGATTCTTCGATGGTAGAGAGTGCTTTTTCCAGTTTATCGCGAAGAGCGGCAATTCGCTGTGTATCGGATTCCATTTCGAGCATACATAGTTCACAGGCTTTCCCAAATCCAACAATGCCCGGAACGTTAAGGGTACCGCTGCGCATTCCGCGTTCGTGACCTCCTCCATCCATTTGGGCGGTTACTTTTACACGAGGATTTTTCCGACGAACATACAAAGCTCCTACACCTTTGGGACCATACATTTTATGAGCGGTGAATGCCAGTAGGTCAATGCCGTCTTTGTTTACATCCACTGGCACTTTACCAACGGCCTGGGTGGCATCGGTGAAAAACAGAACCCCATTCTTTCGGGCAATCGCACTGATTTCGCGCACCGGCATGACTGTACCAATTTCGTTATTGGCATACATGATCGCAATCAGGATCGTTGTGGGTTTGATGGCCGCTTCCAGTTCGGCAAGATCAATCAAGCCATCGGGCTTTACCGGCAGAAACGTAACCTCACCTCCATTTTTTTCAACGTGTTTACAGGCATCGAGAACCGCTTTGTGTTCGGTCACTGCCGTGATGATATGATTGCCTTTGGATGCGTACATTTCAAAAACGCCCTTGATAGCCAGGTTATCGGCTTCCGTAGCACCGGAGGTAAAAATGATTTCCTTGGGATCGGCATTAATGAGCTTTGCCACCTGTTCGCGGGCGTAATCAACCGCTTCTTCCGCCTGCCAGCCAAACGGGTGGTTCCGACTAGCTGCGTTGCCGTAGTGGTTCAGAAAAAAAGGAGTCATGGCCTCGAAAACACGAGGATCCATGGGTGTGGTCGCATTATTGTCAAGATAGATGGGTAACTTCAACATAGAGGATTCATTGATCGTTTAGCAGTTAAACACGAAATTAGCACAAATGGTTTTATTTTGCCTGCACTGTTCATGATCAAAACCGCATTTTAACGGATTTCGTAAACCTTTTTTATGCAACACATCGACCATATTGGCATTGCTGTCAAAAATCTGACCCTTTCTATTCCGCTGTTTGAAAAATTGCTCAATACATCCTGCTATAAAATCGAACGGGTTGAATCGGAAGGTGTGAATACGGCTTTTTTCAAAACTGGCGAAACGAAGATCGAATTGTTGGAAAGCGAAAGCCCAGATGGCGTCATTGCTCGCTTCATAGACAAAAAAGGCGAAGGCATGCATCATATTGCCTTTGAAGTGGCCGATATCCGGTCCGAAATGAATCGCCTTTCGAATGAAGGCTTTGTATTGCTAAATTCAGAACCTAAACTTGGGGCCGACCAAAAGCTCATCTGTTTTCTTCACCCAAAACATACGAACGGGGTATTGATTGAACTCTGTCAAAGCATCCGCCCACAATAAAAAAGGCTCCCGGATGGGAGCCTTACTATGCGTTTATCCTTGAAGTTTAGTCTTCCACTTTCAATTTACCCTTGGATTTGGCAATCACCTCTTCGGCGATGTTATTTGGAGCCGGTGAGTAATGGCTGAATTCCATGGTGGATGTGGCGCGTCCGCTCGACAATGAACGCAATTGCGTTACATAACCGAACATCTCACTCAATGGTACTTTGGCCTTGATTACCTGAACGCCATGACGACTGTCCATACCTTCGAGCATACCCCGACGACGGTTCAAGTCACCGGTTACATCACCCATGTATTGGTCAGGAGTCAATACTTCCACTTTCATGATTGGCTCGAGCAAAACAGGCTTTGCTTTGCGTCCTGCTTCGCGGAAACCTTGTTTGGCACAAAGTTCGAAAGAGATTGCATCAGAATCCACATCATGGTAGCTACCATCAAAGATTTTGACTTTCATATCAACAATTGGGTAACCAGCCAAAACACCGGAGGTCATACTGCTGGTGAATCCTTTAATGATGGGTGCAATAAATTCTTTGGGGATACTACCACCAAAAATTTCGTTTACGAATTGCATACCACCTAATGGATTTTCTTTCAGCCATTCCTCATCCGCTGGTCCGATCTCAAAGGCGATATCACCAAACTTACCACGACCACCCGTTTGTTTTTTGTAGGTCTCTCTATGCTGAACAGTCACTTTGAATGCTTCTTTGTACGCTACCTGAGGAGCACCTTGGTTGATTTCCACTTTGAACTCACGCTTCATACGATCAACGATAATCTCCAAATGCAACTCACCCATACCACTTAGGATGGTTTGACCTGTTTCTTCATCGGTCTTTACGCGCAAGGTTGGATCTTCTTCAACGAGTTTGGCGATGGCCATACCCATCTTATCTACGTCAGCCTGAGTTTTAGGTTCTACCGCGATAGAAATTACCGGCTCAGGGAAGGTCATTGCTTCCAACACGATGGGGTTATTTTCATCGCAAAGGGTATCTCCTGTTTTGATGTCCTTGAAACCGACACCCGCACCAATATCACCAGCTTCGATGAAATCGATCGGATTTTGTTTGTTGGCGTGCATCTGCATGATACGGCTGATACGCTCTTTCTTTCCGGTTCTGGTATTCAACACATAAGAACCTGCATCCAGGCGTCCTGAGTACGCTCTAAAGAAGGCCAGACGACCTACGAACGGATCGGTCATGATTTTAAAAGCAAGCGCTGCAAATGGTTCTTTCGCATCAGCTTTACGCTTTAATTCTTCTCCGTTATCAGGATTGGTTCCAGATACCGCTTCGATATCCAAAGGACCTGGCAGATAGCGGCATATCGCGTCGAGCGCGGTTTGTACACCTTTGTTTTTAAAAGAAGATCCGCACATCATCGGAATGATCGAGATATCGATCACTGCTTTACGGATTGCTTCGTGCATTTCCGCTTCCGTGATGGAATTCGGATCATCAAAAAATTTCTCGAGCAATTTATCATCGTATTCAGCAACTGCTTCTACGAGGTGCTGACGCCATTCGTTCACTTCGTCTACCATATCAGCTGGAATAGGCACTTCCTGGTAGGTCATGCCTTGTGTGGCATCATCCCAGATGATTCCTTTCATGGTAATCAGATCCACCACGCCTTTGAAGTTATCTTCAGCGCCGATGGGCAACTGCAGGGGAACCGCTTTCGCACCCAACATTTCTTTGACTTGCTTAACCACATTCAGGAAGTCGGCACCCGAACGATCCATTTTATTCACGAATCCAATCCGAGGAACTTTGTAACGATTTGCCTGACGCCATACGGTTTCAGACTGTGGCTCAACACCCGATACAGCACAAAATAAGGCCAGCAAACCATCCAGTACACGAAGGGATCGCTCAACTTCAACAGTGAAATCCACGTGACCGGGTGTGTCTATGATATTAAATTTGAATTGTTTGGTATCGGCCACTTTTTGTCCTTGATTGGTTGGGAAGTTCCAGAAACAGGTGGTTGCCGCTGAGGTGATTGTGATACCACGCTCCTGTTCTTGGGCCATCCAGTCCATGGTGGCGGCACCTTCGTGTACCTCTCCAATTTTGTGGTTCACCCCCGTGTAGTAGAGGATGCGTTCGGTAGTGGTGGTTTTACCGGCAGCAATGTGAGCGGCAATACCGAAATTTCGTTGATAGCGTAAATCTGCCATTGTTATGGGTTTTATAGAATGTAAAATAGATGAATGGAAGGTTCGGCAAGGGGCCGGACAAGTTACCTGATGTTATGATAAACAGACTCTCATAGTATGCTAAATAGTCCGGCACCAGAACTGCCGAAGCTTTTAGCGCCGCAAAAATAACCATTTTTGACAACTAATTCCATAATTCGAGCTGAAAAAATTACACTGCGGCCAAGGCTGATACTCCATTTCTTTTTAGAAAAAACATATCTTTATTCCTTAACAGGCTCTTAAATCTATTATACTTCTAATATGAAACCACTAACGATATTCGTGTGGATTTATTTAGTGTTTTTTAGTGGCCATGAGGCAGAAGCACAACAGCGACAAACGGACGAAAAATCCTATTCTTATTTTTTGGCAATCAGCCCGATAGAAACCCGCGAACAGGTATTGGCCCTAGAGTCGTTAATACGAGCAAAACCCACTGTAACTTATTTTCTCGCCGAGCGGTTTCCGGTGCGTAACCTCGAGTTGAGAACCAGTAAACCCATACATGCGTCGGACGTAAACCGATGGTTGTCAGGCTCTTCATTTCAATTGATTCAATTTGGTGCAGACGAGCGGAGTCGTGAGGCCGTGGTCCTTTTTTACAAAAAACGTCGATCAACCCATTAATTTCCGGTCATGATTCGATCCTTGTTGATAATCTGCCTTTGTTTTATCATTCCTGGCATGAGCTTGGCACAAACATTCAACGGCGGTGGTGGCGCTATACCAGATAACGGGGCCGCACCAACCTGTTTCCCCTTTACGGTGTCCGGTGTTGGTAACATCAACACGAGTTATGGTTTGGCATCTGTTTGTATCAACATCACTCATACTTGGGTTTCTGATTTAGAAATTTCATTACAGGCACCGGATGGCACGGTGGTGAACTTAAGTGTGCAAGAAGGCGGTTCCGGAGACAACTACACTAACACCTGTTTTACGGCCACAGCAACGACAAGTATTGTTGTAGCCAACGCACCATTCACCGGAAATTATTTGCCGGAGGAGCCAATGGGTTCGTTTAACAACGGGCAAAATGCAAATGGAACTTGGAGCTTATGCATACAGGATGTCTTTGGCGGATTTACCGGCAACCTGGTCAACTGGAGTTTGACCTTCAATAATACGCCCGCTCCACCACCTCCGGTCCAACCTCCATGCAATGGAAACCAACCTGCCGGAAACACCTGCACGGCGGCTACATCCGTATGTAATTTCAACGGTTATTGCGGCAATACGTCAGCCACCTACACATCCAACACCTGGTCGCAATTAAGCACCGCTTTTTGTGGCTCACTGGAGAATAATTCATTTGTAACCTTCGTTGCCTCTGCAACTACGGCCTCTTTCAATGTGTGGGTTTTCAATAGTGAAGACGGGAATGGTATTCAGATGATGTTTTATGACGGCGGTTGTGGATCGGGTAATGTAACGTCTTATGGTTGTTTCAATCAAATACAGCCAAGTCCATTCCCTACTGTTGTGACAGCCACTGGCTTAACGCCCGGCAATACCTACTATCTGATGTTTGACGGGTATGCCGGTGATGTATGCGATTATACCATTTCGCCCATTAACGGGGTAAGTATTCTATCCACAACCCCCGAATCAGCGACCATTTGTGTTGGCCAGTCGGTTACACTCACGGCATCCGGTGGAAGCGGAACGTTTACCTGGGCCGGTCCCAATCTCAATACAACCGCAGGCGCTACCGTGATTGCCAGTCCAACGGTTACAACAACCTACACCGTAACCTCATCAGATCCGATCGGCAATTGTCCGTTAACAAAAAATGTAACCGTAACCGTAACGAACACGCCCAATCCGCCAACAGTTACCAGTCCGCTAACGCTTTGTCAGAATAGTAATCCGGGTCCGTTATCCGCCACCGGTACGTCCTTGCTTTGGTATACCACCGCCACCGGCGGAACGGGTTCCACAACAGCACCTACGCCGTCAACGGCTGCTGTTGGCATCACGACCTATTACGTGTCTCAAACGGTCAGTTGTGGAGAGAGTGTTCGTGTACCCATTACCGTCAATATCGTTGCCGGCATCCCGGCGCCAACAGTTACAAGCCCCATTAGCTATTGTCAGAACGCAACCGCTACCCCACTGACAGCGACAGGAAATTCATTGCTTTGGTATACAACCGTCACTGGCGGCACCGGTTCATCCACGGCACCTACTCCGTCGACAACAACAGCTGGCAGTACAACCTACTATGTGTCACAAACCGGCAACTGCGGCGAGGGTATCCGTGCCGCCATCGTGGTCAATGTCACAGCCAGTCCGGCAGCACCCACCGTTACCTCACCGCTGACTCTTTGTTTAAACAGCAGTCCGGCTCCACTGACAGCAACGGGTACTAATTTGCTTTGGTATACAACATCCACGGGCGGTGTAGGTTCTCCGAACGCCCCTATTCCGGCTACAAACGCAACAGGTAACTTCGTTTACTTCGTCAGCCAGACAGCCAACGGCTGCGAAGGCCCGAGAGCGTCGATCATTGTGACCGTGATTCCGCCCGGCAACCCGCCCACGGTTACCTCACCAGTTGTCTATTGCCAAAACGCAACGGCCACGGCTCTTGTTGCTACTGGCAATGGCTTGCTCTGGTATACAACGGCTACCGGTGGCACCGGTTCATCAACGGCACCCGTTCCTCCTACCAATACCCCAGGAACTACGACCTATTATGTGAGTCAAACAACGACCTGTGGTGAAAGTGTTCGGGTTCCGATCAATGTTATTGTCAATCCTATCCCGGCTTTACCAATACCTCAGAACGACACATCTTATTGTATCGGCTCTACAGCACAGCCACTAACGGCAACGGGCAGCAGCTTGCTATGGTATACTGCTCCTACCGGTGCTCCGGGTGTTGCCACCATCACGCCCGCTACCAATTCAGTAGGCGTAACGACTTACTATGTAAGCCAGACACTGCTTGGTTGTACCAGTCCAATGGCGAGCGTTCAGATCACTGTTATTGGCACGCCACCAGCCCCCACATTCGCCACCGATACCATTACCTATTGTCAAGGCACAACCGCGCAACCACTCAGTGCCACCGGCACAGCTATCCTTTGGTACACCACGGCTACTGGCGGTACCGGCAGCAGTGCCGCGCCAACCCCATCGACTACCAATGCAGGCATCACCACGTACTATGCGACTCAAACCCTGCCTTGCGGTGAAAGTCCCCGAGCACCCATTGTGATTGTAGTAGATACCACACCCGTTGCACCGGCGGTCAATACACCCATCGTGTATTGTCAGGGTGTAACACCGGCTATCCTTACCGCAACAGGTTCAAATCTGCTTTGGTATGCCAATGCCACCGGCGGTATTGGCACATCTACCGCACCAACACCCTCTACTACCGACGTGGGTAACACCACCTTTTATGTTTCCGCCACCATCGGAGTTTGTGAAGGTCCTCGTGCAACCATCACCGTTACCGTCAATGTGACGCCCCCAATCCCAACCGTCGCTTCCCCGGTAACCTACTGTCGCTTTAATGCAGCCGTGCCTCTCACCGCAACCGGCACGCAGTTGTTATGGTATACGCAGGCCAATGGCGGAACGGGTTCTTCGATCGCACCAACACCCAGCACACAAACTGCCGGAAATGCCATCTATTATGTGAGCCAGACCGTTGGGGTTTGCGAAGGCCCCCGAACCACAATCAACGTAATCATACAGTCAACGCCCAATATCGGACCCGATAAACGGGATACGGCCTGTTACGATGGGTTTATCAATCTTAATTCGTACTATAACATGACTGGCTTGACGGCGATATGGTCATTCAATGGCCAACCGGTAATCAATCCGGCGCAAGTGGGTATTGCGGGGACCTACCTGCTCTCTGCAACGAATGCAAACGGATGCTCGGATACAGCCCTGCTGCTCTTTAATATTCGTCCGCCGGTATTAGCCAACGCTGGAAGAGACACCATTGCCGTCAGAGGGGTGCCACATCAGTTATTCGCCACCGGAGGCGAGCAATACAGTTGGTCGCCTTCCCTGCCACTGGACTTTCCAAATGTGCCTAATCCGAAAGCCACATTAAACAACGACCAGCTCTTCGTGGTTACTGCCTACAATTCGATCGGTTGTACTGATAAAGATTCGGTATTCGTGCGGGTTTATGATGGCCCCACGTATTATCTGCCCAAAGCGTTTACACCGGATGGCGACGGACTCAACGATATTTTCAGACCAATACCGGTTGGCATCGCTCAAACAGAGTATTTCCGCATATACAACCGATTCGGCAATATGATTTTCTCGTCGAACCAATGGCTGAAAGGATGGGATGGGCGATATCTGAATAAACTACAACCGCCTGGCACCTATGTATGGGTGATACAGGGAACAGACCGAAACGGCAAGTCGGTGTTAATGAAAGGTACTGTGGTATTGCTTCGATAAATCAGAACGAGCGCATAATAGTCATAAAAAATGTACGCCCATCCGCCGGCATGGCTCCCGGTCCGGGATAGCTGCTGGCTCTTCGGGTGAAATAACGGGCATCCATCAAATTGTTGACGCCTACTTTGATTGAACATTTGGAAAAAAGTCGTTGTTCAGCTGTCCAATCCAATACCGTATAAGCCGGAATACGTCCAAACTGACCATCAATGCTGGGCTGTTCGGTGTTACGGGCATCAGCAAAACAAGATGATGTATAACTGACTTGCACTTGCGTGCAGAGTCCTTTCCAGGCAACCTGAGCACCACCACGAAAAATATGGACTGGCGCATGTTCAACTTGTTTCCCGGCAACTTGCTGATCCTTTAGATTACTACTGTACCAGCTGCGTACAAACGCATACGAACTAAAAAGCAGCCAATCCACATTCTTCTTCGACGCCCGTGTAGATTGATTTCTGAATTCAAGAATGGATTCAAACCCCCGGCTGAAACTACTGCCTAGGTTCGTAACAAGGCGATAGGCATCTGCGCCCGTACCCATACGAAGGGAACCGATCCGATCATTATAGTTCATGGAGAAGATGCTGAGATCATACGTGAAGCGGTTGTTGTATTTACCCCGTACACCAACATCCAAATTGAAACCACGCGCATCTCGCAAATTATCATCTACAATCTCTAACCCGGGTTGCTGGATCAACTGTGTGAACAGCACCGGACGATAGGCTTGCGAAAAACCGGCATATAACTCGGCCGATTCCGAAAAATGATACTCCGTACCGATTCCGGCTACCAGGAATGTGCGCGGTTTTTGTGTAGTTGGTTGTGGGACTGTCGTATTTCCAGCTGCGGTTCTAATCTCACCGGCATAATCAGATTGCAGATGTTCTACACGGGCGCCGGGTAATAAGATCCACCGCGCATTGATTGGAATGACCCACTCTGTAAACAGGGCCAGGTTGCTGGATTGAAACTGCTGGTCTTTTTGGAATGAAGCAATCACTGAGAAATCAGCATCGAGGCCCGTTGTGCCGGTACCGTCGGCCAACCGACCGGTTCGACCTTGAAAAAACCGGACACCGACCAGGATAGACCTCAGCCCTTTTCTGTTTGTTTGGATCATCCATTTAGATTCAAGACTGAGGTTTTGATAGCGGTCTTGTTGGACCTTTCGGTTTGAATATTGACCAGTTAACGCATCGACGGTGTCGGGCACGTTAATTGACGATAAAAACCCAACACTGTTTCTGTTTCCGGACAGAAAGGTCAGGCGTGTTTCGCCTGTAATGGTGCCTTTTTGAAACGTCGCGGTCAATGTAGGCATCAGCCAGCGAATTTGCATCCAGTTTCTTGCGCGAACACTATTGCGGGCACTCGTTCGTATCATGGAATCAGGTAAACCACCGGGTTGTTGACTGAGCAAATCACTCCATACAATATCCGCTTTTATGGACCAGTGTGCATTCGGTTTTATCTGAAATGAGCTGTACCCGGTTCGTTGTTTAAAGGCGCTGTTTGTTCTCCATCCTTCACCCTGTCGATGATTGTAGAAATGAAAATGATGTCCGTTTTTATAATGACCGCCAGCGGCCAAATAGGCATGAAAGAGACCATTGCTCCCCATGGTTTGCATCCCTTCCACATCCCATTTTCCGGTAATGTCTTCTCCGCTTTTTAGCACATAATTAATCATGCCACCGTACTGCGGCCCGTAAGCCAGGGCACTTTGTCCCCTCAAAAACTCTATGCGTTTAACAGCGGGCATGGGCGGATGGTAATAGGCTTCCGGATAACCATACGGATCGGCCGCGATGTCATGCCCGTTTTGTCGGGTATTGAGATCCCAACTTCGGTTTGGACTGAGTCCTCGAGTGGCTATACCAATTTGGGCACCACTTGGATCGCTTTCCCAAATATGAACACCCGGTACTTTAGCCAAAACCTGACGCATCTGGTTCATGGAAAAGTTGGCCAGCGTACGGTCCAGTTGGACCAGAACATTTTTTTTACCGGCATAAATATTCGTGCCGTTGATTTCCGGTAAAAATGAAAATTCAGTGCGTGTCCATGATGGATACAAAATAATTTCAGGCAAATTATTGGGCTGAACGCTTGTATCGACAACACCTGTTTGCGCACAGGCACATTTCATCAACAGCAGCAATACACTCGATCCGACCAGGCGTTTGAACATGGCTGCAAGTTGCTTCAGTGAACGCTCTATTCTTTACGAAAAAAGAAATTGGATTTACGAAAAACGAAAAATCCCGGCGATAGCCGGGATTGAATACTGTAATAAGTTGTTTCTTAAACGCGGAAGTGAGCAAACGCCTTGTTAGCTTCGGCCATACGGTGCGTATCTTCTTTCTTTTTGAAAGCAGCGCCTTCTCCTTTGCTGGCTGCCACGATTTCGTTGGCTAATTTATCGGCCATGCTTTTACCATTGCGCTCACGACTGTAACGGATCATCCATTTAATGCTCAATGAGATCTTACGATCCGGACGAACCTCCGTTGGAATCTGAAACGTTGCACCACCAATACGGCGACTTCTAACTTCGACGCTGGGTGTGACATTCGACAACGCTTTTTTCCAAATATCATAACCGTCTTCCCCGGTGAACTTAGCTACTTTTTCAAGGGCATCGTAAAAAGTTGTGTAAGCAACACTTTTTTTGCCTTCCCACATCAGGTTGTTGACAAATCGGGTAACCAGTGTGTCGTTGAACTTTGGATCCGGTGCGAGGGGAATTTTTTTAGGTTGTGTTTTACGCATGTTTGAAAACGATTGTATGAATGAGTTTTACGAGATATTACTTTTTGGCTCTTTTGGTTCCGTATTTGCTACGGCTTTGCTTACGGTCTTTCACACCGGCGGTATCTAAACTACCGCGAACGATATGATAACGAACACCCGGGAGATCTTTCACCCTTCCGCCACGAATCAGGACGATGGAGTGCTCCTGCAGATTGTGTCCCTCACCAGGGATGTAAGCAATCACCTCGATTTTGTTTGTCAGACGAACCTTGGCCACTTTACGTAGGGCCGAATTCGGCTTTTTCGGAGTGGTGGTGTACACACGAGTACATACGCCGCGGCGCTGTGGACAACTATCTAGCGCCCTTGATTTACTCTTGGTTTTAATAATTTCTCTTCCTTTACGAACAAGTTGTTGAATGGTAGGCATGTATGTACCTTTTGATTTTGGTAGGACAAAGGTAATGAAACTTGGTCTAGAATTAAAAAAAATCCCGAAAAAAATGGGGCAATAGTCCGGAAAAAGAATAGGCTGCCCAACAAATTAAGAAAATTGGTGATTGTCAGGGGATTATACAGGTATCATCCAGCCGTATACATCGGGGTCATTTCCGTACCGGATACGATTCATGCGTTCGCGGATGGACGGAACCGTTTGCCAGCTGTCGATATCAAACGTCATGGAGTAGTCTTTGTAGCGTAATTCCCGAATGGTCGAGATCGTAGCCGCTGTGCCGGTTCCGAAAACTTCTTTCAGATCGCCGCGTTTATGGGCTTCGATGATTTCATCAATGCTGAGGGAGCGTTCCTCCACCGTCAGTCCAAGCTCACGGAGGATCGTCATCACACTATCGCGGGTCACGCCGGCCAGGATCGTTCCAGCCCCGAGATCAGGCGTAATGGCCTTATTCCCGATTATGAAGAAAACATTCATGGTTCCGCACTCCTGCACATATTTGTGCTCAAATGCGTCGGTCCATAGTACTTGGTCGTATCCTTTCTTTTTGGCCTCTGCGGTGGCATACATAGCGGCTCCGTAGTTTCCGGCGGCCTTGGCATACCCTACCCCACCTGGTACCGCGCGAACGTATTGTTCTTCTACGTAAATGCGCATGGGAGTATTGTAGTATGGTCCGGTTGGACTCAGAATGATCATGAATTTGTATGAATCGCTGGGTTTCACGCCAATCAGCTCGTCAGTACTGAACATGAATGGGCGGATATACAGCGAGTGGTCCGGCTGACTGGGAATCCAGTTTCGATCCATGGCAACCAGTGTTTTCATGCCTTCCATAAAAATATCTTCCGGCACAACCGGCATTTGCATGCGTTCGGCAGAGATATTGAAGCGGTTGAAATTGTCTTGCGGCCGGAATATGAAAGCCTCGCCTTTTTTATTTCGGTAGGCTTTGATGCCTTCAAAGATGGCTTGTCCGTAATGCAGTGAAGCCAGCGATGGCGCTACCTTCAGGGCCTCATATGGGCGGATACGCACCGACGTCCATTGACCATCAACGTAATCGGCTTCCAGCATGTGGTCGGTAAAATACTTCCCAAAAGGAATATTTTCCAGGTTGGTTTGTGAAAGTTTGCTTTGGCTGATGTTGGTAATCTGCATATCCTCGGTGACCGTCATGTAAGTTTATTTAACTTTACTGCAAAGAAACAAAAAATCGGGGGGCTAATCAGGCGCACTTATGAGTTTTGACAATTTTCAACTTTCTACACAAATGTTACCCTTCTTTTATAAGGAAACACTGGTAGTATTAGATGCACATCAAGTAACGGACAACCGTTTGAACACCCCGAATGAGCCTTATTCCGGCCAGTTTTTGAAAAAGACTGCCGTCTGGGCTATGCCAAAGCAAGGCGCTTCCCTGCAACCTTCAGAACACGATCAGCTTCACCGGATACTTCAGGCTTGTGACCATACGCTGCAAGACATTGCCTTGTTTACGTTTTCAGATCTTACAACCGCGGAAGGCATTGAGCAGATCCTGCAACAATTACCGGCCGAACGACTCCTGGTATTCGTTGATACAGAAAAAAACAAGCTACCGATACAGCCTATGAAAAAAGGGCCAACCGCTGTACTAGTCTGCTATTCGTTACAAACCCTTATTCAACAACCTGATCTGAAAAAACAACTCTGGCCGCAACCCCTTAAATCATTTTTTGCCATACCCTGACAATCATGAGAACATTACTTTTCGCCACGAACAACGCAAACAAGGTCTCCGAGGTACGAGCCATTCTGGGCGATCAATTTAACATCCAATCACTGCAGGAGGCAGGCGTACACATTGATATTCCGGAACCGCATGATAAACTGGAAGACAATGCCCGTGAAAAATCCAGTACCGTCCATACCCTGACCGGTCAACATTGTTTTGCAGAGGATACCGGCCTCGAAGTGCTGGCCCTGCAAGGCGAGCCCGGTGTTCGCAGTGCTCGCTATGCCGGTGAAAAAGCCACTGATGCAGCCAATATTCAAAAACTGCTCGCGGCTATGGATGGGCAGCCTGATCGAAGAGCTCGCTTCCGAACCGTCATATCGCTGATCCTGGATAATGTGGAGTACCAATTTGAAGGCATATGCCATGGACAGATTGCACATTCCGTTCACGGAGAAAATGGCTTTGGTTACGATCCGATTTTCATCCCCGAGGGCGAGAACCGTTGTTTTGCGGAAATGACGGCCTCTGAAAAAAATACGATGAGTCACCGTAAAAAAGCCACGCAGGCATTTGTTGACTTTCTAACCAGCTCCCGTGGCTAAGGAATCACTGACCATACCCGATCATTTCTTGTTTCGTGTATCGATACCCGTTCGGATTACCGATATCAATTATGGCAACCATCTGGGAAACGATTCCATGGCATCGCTTTTGCATGAGGCCCGTGTGCAGTGGCTTCAGTGTATGGGCTACACTGAAATGTGTGTGGAGGGTGTTTCACTGATCATGGCCAGCCTGCAGATCTATTTCAAAAAAGAAGCGTTCTACGGTGATCTGCTCAACATCACCCTTTTCTGGGGCGAGCAATCCACTGCCGGCTTTTCGTTATACTATGTGATTGAAACCATCCGAAGCGAGAAAACCTGCATGATCGCCAAAGCCAAAACCGATATGGTTTTCTTTCGCTACGACCTCAGAAAAGCAACAGCTATGCCATCGGCTTTTTTGGACAAAATAGTTCGTTAAGCATCTCACGTATGCCAGATATTCCAGTTTTCGGCTGCCTGATGAAGCAGCATGTCATATCCGTTTTTGACCATGGCCCCAGCGGCGACTCCTTTTTGCAAAAAAACGGTTCGCTCCGGATTGTAAACTACATCAACCAGAAGATGTTGTGGCCCTAGCGCTTCATATGGGATTGGCGGGTACTCATCAACGTTAGGCACTGTGCCCAACGGCGTGGCATTGACAATCACCTGGTTGTTTTTTATTTGTGTAACATCCAACGATGCATAGGTTAACCCGGTGCTGGAACGGTCTTGATCACGACTGACCGTTTCGAATGCGATACCCAGTTGCCGAAATACCCATTGGATAGTTTTCGATACACCACCGGTTCCTAAAATAAGGGCCGACCGGTGATGGGGTTTGAGTAATGGTTGGATAGACGTCAAAAAACCAACCTGATCGGTGTTATAACCAACCCAACGATCAGACGAGTCAATGCGAATGCAGTTAACGGCTCCGATGGTCCGGGCGGGTTCAGTGATTTCGTCCAGGAACGGTATGATGGCCTCTTTGTAAGGAATGGTAACGGCGAGGCCTTTCAATGCCGGGTGTTGCCGGCTGAGTGCTCGCACCGAGTCGATGGTCTGCAACGCAAACAGCTCAAATGCGTGATCGGTCAGGTTTTCCTGTTGAAACAGCAGGTCAAAATAGTGTTTTGAAAAAGAATGCTCGAGCGGAAATCCAATGAGTCCATATAATGCCCGGACGCGATCCATATTACTGACCATTGAGGTAAAGATGGAACGTATCGCCGCGTAATCCGACACGCATGGCTTCCAGCGCAATCACTTCGGCCGGTGCGATATTACCCAGGTTTACATTGCAGCCTATCAATTCCAGAAAATAGAGTTGCTGAGCTTTTTGAGGAGCTTCCCAGATAATTTTTTCGGACGGAATCTGGGTAAGAATTTCCTGCACCAGTCCTTCACGAACTTCGCCGGATCCGCGATAGATGCCTACATTTCCGGCTTCCCGAGCTTCGGCAATCACGTAGGCAGAACCGGCTTCCAATTCTGCCCGCATCAACTCGATCCATTTATAGGGAGGAATGATATGGGCGGCATCTTTGGATCCCACTTCACTCAGTACGACTCCGTGTTTAGCCAGCTTTTCAATATACCCGCATTTTTCGGCATGCGGAATGGTGATGGAACCATCGCTCACTTCCATGTAGCTGACTTCGAATTCTTTGCAAACCTGAATATACTCCTCGAATTGTCCACGAATCAGAAATGCCTCAAACAGGGTTCCGCCAAAGTAAACCGGCATATTATGAGAGCGGTATACGGCCAGTTTTTCGCGGAGATTCGGTGAAACGTATGAGGTTCCAAAGCCGAGTTTGATGACATCGATGTGCGGATGACCGACTTCCATCAGGTTTTCGGCCTCTTGTGTGCTCAGGCCTTTATCCATGACCATCGTGATGCCGGAGATGCGTGGCTTACTGGTTCGCTCGGGGATATGAGAGAGGGAAAAGTTCATGGGTTAACGCTCATTTTTGCGCGAAATTAACTCATAATCAGCGAATAGCCGTCAGTTTCAGCCGTTCTTAGCCCTTCTTTCGTTTGACGGGTTTGTGCCGGGCTATGAGATTGGCAATAGCGGGCATTTGTAAAAAAGATGGATCCATCTCCACAAACGGACGAATTAATGAGGGCTTAGACGAAAAAGCGACTTCGAGGTAGTGAAGTGCCTGTTTTTGCTGACCAAGGGCGATCAGAAAAGCAGCCTGATAGCAAAGGAAAATTGGTTTGGAATCGGTTTGTTCAAACGCCAAGCAGGCATATTCAAACCCTTGATCGAAAAGCCCGCCCAGGTACAGGCAGCGCAACAGCTCCATCCAACCGTTTTTATTTTTGGGACGAACACGAACGACATTGCCCAGGTGTGACATGGCATCATCCCAGGCGCCCATTGCCATCAGGCATCGGCCCATGGCTAACTGAAATTCTGGTTGCATTGGATGAATGGCCAGGGCTGACTCGAGGTGTTTTTGTGCCTGCTTCCAGTTCGCCTGATTGAGATAGGTAACCGCTATTTTAAAAATCAGATGAGCGTCTTCGGGATTAAGGTGACTGGCTTTGCGGTAATGAAAGCGGGCCTGTGCGAAATCATTCAATTTGTCATAACAGAAACCAATCGCTTCAAAAATAACAGCTTCCGGCAACGACAGGGTGGATACTCTTTCGAGGCATCCGATTGCTTCGCGGTAATTTTTGAGCCGGATATACGCATCGCCCATATTTCGGTATGCATAGTCGAATTTATCATTTATCGCAACGGCGTATTGATAGGCGTCAATTGATTTTTCATACAGCCGGATTCCCTGATAGGCTGCTCCCAAGTTGAACCAAGCCAGTTCATTGAAGGGATGCTCGTCGAGAATAGATTTATGTAATTGAATCCCCTCTTCATTTCGACCGGTATAGTCGGTCCAGAAACAAATTTTATACAAGGCTTCTTCATGCTGCGGATCGATTTCAAGGATCC
>JBJTXG010000253.1:0-11931 GCA_046082125.1 Ferruginibacter sp.
CTGGCACTGATCCAAGACCTGACTAGCAACGATGCCGCCAAACTCACCAATGGGAAAGTACAATACAGCTGTATGCCCAACGACGAAGGCGGTATCATTGATGACTTGCTGGTTTACTGCCTCGAGGAAAATAAAGCATACATGCTGGTTGTCAATGCCGGTAATATCGAAAAAGACTGGAACTGGATCAGTGCCAACAATCACTATGGCGTTGACATGCAAGACATCTCAGAACGAACGGCGCTATTGGCGGTACAAGGACCCCAAGCCACCAGCTTGTTACAGCCGCTCACGGATATGGATTTAATCAATCTGCCGTATTATACTTTTGTGAAAGGAACCTTTGCAGGCGTAGATAATGTGCTGATTAGTGCAACCGGATACACCGGTGCCGGCGGTGTGGAGATTTATTTTGACGCGGACCCCGAAAAGGCTACCCATATCTGGAATGCCATCATGCAGGCCGGTGCAGCCTATGGACTGAAGCCAGCCGGTTTAGGCGCCCGAGATACCCTGCGCCTTGAAATGGGCTTTTGCCTTTATGGCAACGACATCGATGACCATACATCACCCATCGAAGCCGGATTGGGCTGGATCACGAAATTCACCAAGCCATTCAAATCTCGTGACGTGTTCGAACAACAAAAAGCCAACGGAACCGATCGTAAGCTTGTTGGTTTTGAAATGATCGATCGCGGTATCGCACGCCATGATCATATTATCACGGACATAGCTGGCGAACCCGTCGGAAACGTGACATCAGGCACTCATTCGCCGACACTATCCAAAGCCATCGGCATGGGATATGTACGAACCGACCTGGCCGTTCCCGGACAAATCATTTGCATCCGAATCCGCGAACAATTGGTTAAAGCCCGTATTGTGAAAACGCCTTTTATTTAATTCTTTTTTTCAATGAATTCCGAAAAGCCTTCGCTGTATACTTGTTTATCTCCTGCGTTACTATCTTTATATGATATCCGCGACAGTATTGTGGTTATCATTGATGTGTTGAGAGCAACCTCCACCATCGCCACCGCGCTGCATAACAAAGCCCATGCGGTTGTGCCGGTAGATAGCGTAGCGGAATGCATCCGTATCGGGGCACAGATGGCTGCTGTTACCGCCGGCGAGCGGGACGGTAAAGTGGCCGAAGGATTGCAGTATGGTAACTCGCCCTTCGAATACCCCGAATCCTTTATTGGTGGTAAAACCCTGGTATTGACGACCACCAATGGTACAAAGCTGCTGCACATGGCCCTTGCCCGGGATGCCAATCAGATTATCACTGGTTCCTTTGCCAACCTGTCGGCGGTTTGTGACTATTTGCTTGGTGAGAATAAACCAGTTTTATTGGGTTGCGCCGCTTGGAAAGATCGGGTGAATCTGGAAGACACACTATTTGCCGGTGCGGTGATTGATCGCATCGGAGCTCATTTTCATCGCCATTGTGATGCCTCCAAAATGGCGCACCAGCTTTATCGCGAAGCCAAGCCTGATTTGTTTGAATACATGAAATCCAATGAAGCTTCGCATTACTTACGGCTGTCTTCATTTGGATTGGAAAAGGATATCCGCCATTGTTTGACGGAAGACACGGCTCCGGTGTTGCCGCTCTACAAAGAAGGCAAGCTGATTGCGGGGTAAGTGCGTCCTTAAAGTTGTCCACAATCAATCCGTCATGCTTCTGCACGTGCATCAAATTCCGTTACTTTTGCAAATTGCCCTGTTCGCAACACAGCATACGGCCGACAGGAAATCAAAAAACCAGCGGTGGCACAACTTCAGGTTCTCAAATTTATCTACAACAACGGCTCCGACGAGGTCATTCGTCGGGCAAAAAAAATTCATGCAACTGGTTTCATTGAATTGGTAGATCATGATCCAATGGCCGCTGCTATTGTGTTTCGGGTAAAGGATGACAGCTATGCCACGTTCTATAAAGTAAATGTTCAGAAATACACGGATGTACGCCAGCTGTCTATGCGGTGCTCTTGTCCGTACAACATGGGCGACATCTGCCGCCATGAGGCCGCTGCGCTGTTTCGGCTGCAGGATATGGCTGATAAAAATATGTTGGGCAATCTCAATATCGATTTTGATCAGCGTCATACAATTCTTAAGATGAAACAGATTGACCTGAAGTCAATCAAAATGCTTTCATCGCCTGACATCTATGACAAAGCCGAAACGATTCTTCGGACTAAAAAAGCGAATATTCTGCGGGCAGCCAATGAATGCGTAGAGGCCGAACTTATTCTGAATGACATGACCTTTCCGGTTATCATTCGAAAAAATGAAGAACGAAATTTCGATACCTCTTGCTCCTGCAGCGAAGCCCGATATCCGTTATGCGAGCACAAAACACTGCTTTTTCTCCAGTTGCTGAATGCGTATGGTCCGCAGTATTTTGATTCGATCCGAGACTGGGACAAAGAAAAAAACAAGTTACTCCAAATATACGGTTACAGTTTACAGGATGACCTGAGCGGAAAATTCGAATTCGTATACAAAGAAGGAAAGCCGTTTTTGAAAGTACTGGATCCATCCATCAAACGGGTGACCGCGCCGATAGCGGTTGGAAAGCCAATCAACCCTTTGCCGGCGCTGCCGTCACAACCGGTTGGTGCATCCGTGAAAGAAAAAGTCGTTTCGTCTGTCCGTTACCGTATTGGTGTGGTTTTTCAGCTGGATACCAAGCGGTTTCCTGGCTTTACCATACACTGTATCAAAGGCGAATCCGATGAAGATAACCTTCGTTATGTTGGCAAAACAGAACTGCTGGATTTATCAAAACATATAGATCTTGATACGTTGGAGCCTGATGATCAGTCGTTGCTGATGTTGGTTCGTAAAATGCAGGATGCTGAAATCAACAAATTCGTATCCCGCAATTCGCCTTTCAGTGCCATTTGGGATAATATCATTCAGGATGAGGGCGATACGTTACCGGAAGAAACCCGCCGGTTGATCATTGAGTACTTGCATCCCAAACTGAAGAAACTGTTTACGGCTCATGCGTCACACCCATTTGTATTTTTGCTGCCGGCCGGAAAGAAATTCGTAACGGCCCACTTGCAGGATGTGAATTGGAGTGATGTAATGCTAAATCCGGTATACAAGGTGCAGGTTGCCAAAGGAACCATGAAATTATTGGGACAGGTCAAAGCAGAAACGTCCATGGTGCCACTCGAATCGAATCTACTGGATCATCACCTGTTATTCATCCATCAACATACATTATTCACTTGGGATAAAATGGAGGACGCCCTTCACTCAGAGGAGTTTCTTCAAAAAGGGACTGTTGCCGATACACCCGAAGCCTGGCGCCGAATGCTCCATGAGCAGATCTTGCCGTTAAGCCGAACCTATCAGGTGGCGTTCGACAAGTCGTTGCTGAAGGAAGTGAAAGGAACGGTTCCGGATATCAAACTGCAATTGATGGAACAAGGCGAAAATTTACTGTTTATACCGGTATTTAATTACCAGGGATATGATGTGAAAGCGGGCGGTACCGATACCATTACGTTGCCGATTGATGATAAGGTCTTGCTTATATACCGGAATCGTGAAAAAGAAAACGCTTTTTTCCAGTCGCTGCAATCCTTGCATTCTTCCTTCTCATTGCATCAGGATGGCCGCTCATTATACCTTCGCGGCAGCGAGGTGTTGAAACAAAACTGGTTTTTTCTGTTCATGGATGCCATGAATGAAATGAAAGTGCCGGTGTTTGGTTTTGAAACCTTGCGTCATTTCAAGTTCAATACGGCCCGACCTAAAACGCAGATCCATGTGAGCAGTGGACTCGACTGGTTCGACGCCCGCGTGGAAATCGATTTTGATGGACAACGGGTAGGTATAAACGAAATTAAAAAAGCACTGGCTGATAAGCAAACCTTTGTTCAACTGGGCGATGGAACCCTTGGCATCCTGCCCGATGAGTGGATTAAAAAATATTCATTGCTGTTTAAAGTCGGCGACGGGAAAACGGATAAGCTACGCCTCTCGCGTTATCACCTCAGTGTCATTGATGAGCTGTATGAAAATCGCGATGAGCAGGAGATCAGTTTCGCGCTGGATGAAAAAATGGAAAAGCTACGGGCATTTAAAAAAATTCCCAAGCGTCGCCCACCCGAAAACCTCGTGCCGGTTTTGCGTCCTTATCAGGAAGCCGGGTTCCATTGGCTGCACTATTTAAAGGAAGTGGGTTGGGGTGGGATACTGGCCGATGATATGGGTTTGGGTAAAACGGTTCAGGCGCTCACCATGTTGCAGCAATACCGACAGTCGAATGGTCAACTGCTCGCCCTGGTGGTTTGTCCAACCACCTTGATTTATAACTGGCAGAATGAAGTCCGAAAGTTTACACCAGAGCTCACCTATCATATCCATCATGGCAACGCCCGGTATCGTAAACCAGAGGAGCTGAATGGATTCAATATCCTCATCACCACCTATGGTACCCTGCGCAGTGATATCAGTCTGTTTTTGCAACTGTTCTTCGATTACATCGTGCTGGATGAAAGCCAAGCGATCAAAAATCCATCATCCAAGGTAACCAAGGCGGCTACACTCCTGACAGCCAAAAACCGCATTTGCATGAGCGGTACGCCACTGCAGAACAACACCTTTGATATTTATGCCCAGATGAATTTTCTGAATCCCGGATTGCTGGGTAGTATGGAGTACTTCCGCGACGAGTTTGCCACGCCGATTGATAAATTCGGTGAAGCGGAACATAAAGAGCATTTGCGCAAATTATTACATCCGTTTATCCTTCGCCGCACCAAAGAACAAGTAGCCAAAGACCTTCCCGAAAAAACAGAAACCATCCTGTTTTGTGAAATGGAAGAGGAACAACGGTCGATTTATGAAGCGTATCGGAATGCCTTCCGCGAAAAAATTCTGGGAACCATCGATCAACAGGGGATCGACAAATCACAGCTTACCATCTTACAGGGATTGATGAAACTACGTCAGATTTGCGACAGTCCTGCCATTCTGAATGAGGATGTCAAGTATCCTAACACATCCATCAAGCTCGATGAACTCACCCGTGAAATCACGGAAAACATCGGGGAGCATAAGGCGCTGGTTTTCTCTCAGTTTTTGGGCATGCTCGGATTGATTCGTAAACAATTGGAAGCTCTGCAGATTCCGTATGCCTATTTTGATGGAAGCACCACAACCGGTGATCGGGAAAAAGCCATCCGGTTGTTTCAGGAAGACGATAGTTGTCGGGTATTTCTAATTTCACTCAAAGCCGGTGGCGTGGGTTTGAACCTGACGGCTGCCGACTATGTGTATATTGTTGACCCATGGTGGAATCCGGCTGTCGAACAACAAGCAATCGATCGAACGCATCGAATAGGTCAAACTAAAAATATTTTTGCCTATCGGATGATCTGTGTCGATACGATTGAGGATAAAATTCTGCAGCTACAGGAGAAAAAAAGAACCCTGGCCAAAGAACTCATCGCTGATGAAAACGGATTTGTAAAATCGTTGAGCCGATCAGATGTCGAATACCTGTTTAGTTGATAAGAAAAATAATGTGCCTAGGCGCCGCTGGATAGGAATCAGGTGCTGTGCATCATTTTTCGGTTTTTACGAAAGCGGTCAGCTTTTTTGTAGTATTTCACAGGATACGAATCCGGGTGGCGTACTAAGCGGTTGAAAAAGCGGAACAAGGTTAAATACAGGTTTCCGGTTTTGGAAAAAAGGTTGTTTCTCATATGGATTGTCTTTTAGCGTTTTGAAAGGCACGCTCCGTCTTTTAAAACGAAATCGGAGCTGATCTATTGTTAAAGCTCAACAAGAAATGCTTAAAAAAACGCCAAAATCGAAACTAAATCAATTCCGAATTTGTTTATAAGTACATGATTAACAAGTTATTTGCAATATTACATGTGCAAGAACCGACCGATCTCAGGTTCAGACCTACGATGAGGTTGCTCCTCGGGGTTATATTCTTTGTATCCTGTGGTGGCGATGATCAGGCCAAGCCCGGAGCTGGTGCTGGCCAACAGTCGGAGTCAGCGATGGATACCTCCGGCTTGACTATAGCTTCCAACACGCAACAGTTGGCGCTGGATCACTTGCAATCGACCGGTCTATTTAAACAATTCACCCGGTTGGTGACTTCGGCCGGAATGGAGTCGGAATTTACCATTGGGCCCCGAACTTACTTTATACCCAATGATTCGGCCTTTGAAAAACTAGCAACAGGTGTATTATCGAAGTGGTCGGAGCCTAGTATGAACAGCACCCTCAAAAATATCCTCCTGAATCATGTGGTGGAAGGCGCGATTGATTTATCGGGTCAACCATCCGGCTCGATCTTAACCACCTTATCCGGAAAGCCAGTTGAATTCGTACTTTTCAACGGAAAGGCCTATTTAAATAAAGTACCTGTACAGGAACGACCCGTGGCTGTTTCCAATGGCATTTTGTACATTACACACGGAATTTTATTTCCACAAAAAGAAAAAAGTCAATCAAATGCAAAGCCAATCGACACCCGTCTGGATGCTCCTCCTGCTCCTGTTCAGTAGTATTATCACGCTGGCACAAAAACAGCCAACCGTTTTTCAGGGAGCCACGATTTATCCAATAGCCGGTCCACCTATCCTGTCCGGAACGCTGATCGTACAGGATGGAAAAATTGTGCAGGTGGGGGATGCGCGTACACCCGTACCAGCCAACGCAACGGTAATCCAACTCAATGGCAAAATCATCATGCCTGGTTTGGTCGATACGCATTCGCACCTGGGTGGACCAGAGGGGGGCGATGGATCCAATCCGATCAATCCGGAGACACGCGCGATGGATGCAATCAATCCAACCAGTGATGGATTCAAAAAAGCATTGGCCGGCGGCATTACCACCATCAACGTAATGCCGGGTTCAGGACATTTGATGAGCGGACAAACGGTTTATATCAAAATGCGCGATGCTCGAACCATAGAGGATATGTTGTTAGTGAATGAAAAGGGTGTTTTCGGAGGAATGAAAATGGCCAATGGAACCAACCCGATGCGTGGCAGTAGCGGCTTTCCCGGAACCCGGGCAAAAAATGCCTCCCTGGTCAGGGAGTTGTATTTGAAAGCGATGGAATATAAAAAGAAACGGGACAAGGCCGGAAAAGACAGTACCAAAATGCCGGAACGCGATCTGCGGATGGAGCCCCTGGTGGAAGTGCTGGAAGGCAAACGCATGGTTCATTTCCACACCCACAAAGCCAACGATATACTCACTGCTATACGATTGATTAAAGAATTTGGTTTCCGGGCTGTGTTGCATCACCTGTCGGAAGGTTGGATGGTGGCCGATGAAATTGCCAAAGCGGGTGTTCCATGTTCAATCATCAATATCGAAGCGCCCGGAGGGAAGCTCGAGGCGTCACAGCTTACGCTGAAATCAGGAGGTATTTTGGAGAAAGCCGGCTGTTCGGTGGTGTTTCATACCGATGACGGAATTACCGATTCGCGGCTGTTTTTGCGTACGGCAGCCATGTCGGTTCGTTATGGGATGAGTCGCGATAAAGCACTCGAAGGCTTAACACTTACCGGCGCCAAACTCATGGACTTGTCTTCCAAACTGGGGTCGCTGGAAAAAGGAAAAGATGCTGATTTTATCATCCTGTCCGGTGATCCGTTCAGTTTGTATACCCATGTGGAGCAAACCTGGGTGGAAGGGGTCAAGCGATACGACATTTCGAACCCGGCTGACCGGGCATTCTTAACCGGAGGGTTTGGTGTATACAGTGCCGAGCGGAACGAGTATCATCATCATGGAGACCAAGCCGACACCGATAAATAAAACATAATCATTCTATACAATAAATGTCATGCATAAACGAATATTAATTATTGCACTGTTTTTTTGCCAGACCGCATTCGCTCAAATAGCCATACAGGCCGATTCGGTTTTCCCGGTAACGGCTCCGCTTATCCGCAATGGTATTGTGTTGGTCAAGAACGGAAAAATAGAGGCAGTCGGAACAGCCGGACAGCTATCGATACCGGCAGGGTACACCATCATGAAAGCCAGGGCCGTAACACCCGGTTTGATTGATGCCCGTACGGTAATCGGAATGGCCGGCGTGCTGAATATACCGGTCGATCAGGATCAACTCGAACGGTCATCACCCATACAACCTGAATTGCGGGCGCTGGATGCCTATAATCCGGAAGAAAAACTTGTGCAAGTTGCCCGAGGCTATGGTATTACCACCCTGCATACCGGACATGGGATCGGGGCGTTGGTAAGCGGACAAACCATGGTAGTCAAAACAAAACCCGGTACTACCGAATCGGTTACGTTAGTACCCGCTTCGATGCTGGCGATGAGTTTTGGTCCTAACATCTCTTGGTATTTTTCATCACCGGGTACACGGGCCAAACAAGTGGCCATGATGCGTGCTGAGTTGATCAAAGCCAAAGACTATTTGAAAAAAATGCAGGATAAAGACAGTGCCAAACGGCCGGCCTTTGACATTAAACTGGATGCCTTGTCTCGCTTGTTGAAAGGTGAGCTAAAAGCATTGATCACTGCCAACACGGCGGTTGATATCATGAACGCTATCCGGCTTTCAAAAGAGTTTGGACTCAAACTGGTGTTGGATGGAGCCGCCGAGTCGTATCGGTTGATACCCGAAATCAAAACGGCCGGGGCTGAGGTCGTGTTGCATGCCACGATGGCCCGTCATGATGGCGATATGCTCAATATGAGCCGGTCCACAGCAGCCACCTTAACCGCGGCCGGCATTCCGGTGAGCATTGAAAGCGGATTTGAATCCTACGTACCCAAAACACGCATTGTGCTCATGGAGGCGGCACAAGCGATAGCATACGGTCTTTCCCATGCTGATGCACTTCGTAGCATCACCATTCATCCCGCAAAGCTATTGGGTATCGACCAGCGCGTGGGCAGCATTGACGTGGGTAAGGATGCTGATCTTGTTTTATTTAATGGCGATCCATTCGAGTACACCACCAATGTGATTCGCGTGTTGATTGATGGCCAGGTAGTCAGCGATGAGGTGAATTAATTATTCGGTCGTTGAACGGATTGCATGACGGGTCCATGTTCTTATGCCGGAATAAAGGGGCTTTTCTATAAGCCAATAGATTATGATAGATAGTATCCATAACAGTACAAAGTTTCTGTCGGGTAACATAACATACTCTCGCAAGCGAATGTTCACATAGCTAATGTGAATAAGGTAAAATACAAAAGAGGCGTTTCCAAGAAGAATCATAACCCGGCTGGCCAGTATTCGTTGAAGGATTGTATTTTCTAAAATCAACCCGCCAATCAGCAACGCCGTGGCTAGTGGAAATAAACTGAGACTCAAGATTAAACCCATCGTCGTCTCAGTTCCGTGTGTAAAGATGTTTTTTTGGAATAAGGAAATAATGAATATACAAATAAGGCATCCACTAACACCTGCCAAGGTTTTATAGTTAAACGAAGTCAGCCAACTCGTTTTTTTACTGATGGAATTAGCCAGGAGCATGCCAATGACGAATTCGATGCTTCGCCCAAAAAAAGTGCCGGTGAATAAAAAGCGAATCGGCTGAAAGAAATTAGTTGGATTTCCGTTTATGGAGGTCCAAATCAAACCAATGGAATAAGCTAGAAGAAACAAAAGCAACATGTATGCAATGAGAGCAACGGTTTTTTTTAATCGAATGGCTAAAAAGGGAGCCAGGGTATAAAATGTCATTTCAACACCAAGACTCCAGGCCTGGGCAATTCCGTTTAAATTTAAACGCTCCGAGAAACTATGAACAAGGGTGTAGGTATATAAAGGGAATTTGGTGTAGTTCCATCCAAAATCAAAATACATCACCGTAAGTAAAATCCAGTATACCGGAAAGATACGCGCGCAGCGAATGAGAATATATGATAAATAAGATCTGACGGAGGCTGCCGGTTTACTGCCGTATGTCCATGCAATTAAAAAACCACTCAGCACAAAAAAAAGGGAAACCCCCAAATGACATTCATTCAACAGGCTGGTAATTGCATTTGGTATATGTTCACGCCAGTATTTCCGATTATGGTACAGAAAAACCATTGTAGCCGCAACGGCACGTAGTCCGGTAAGTGCTTCAAATCGTTTTGATTCAGGTTGTTTCAAGGTCGAATGGTTTTCTCAGAGCTGGTTTTATGCAATATCGTGAATAATCAGTTTTTATTTTGTTGAAATGTATATTCATTATTTGGCTGTTCGCTAAACAAAAGCGAATCGCTTGTGTGAAACATCAAACGGGCAACTGAAACGTAATGATAATCTATGATGTAGAAAAACAGGATCAAAATAGGGCATCGGACGTAATTTTTTCAAATTTGATGTATGATTGATGTGGTGCCATTTTACCTGTTTGATCAATCGTAACATACCTTGCGCTCTAAATTCAACAGAATCATTATGTTTAAATGTTCGGTCAGCCGGTTTTTGCCATTGATGTTTTTTTTCGTTCTTGGTATACAGATACATCCCTTCGCCCAGAAAAAAAATCCGGCTCGGGAAAAACGGATTGACCGGATCATTCAATCAATGACATTGGAAGAAAAAGTGGGCCAAATGTCTCAGGTTACCCTGGATGTATTGGGCAAGCGGACCGACGGTGGATTTGTTTTCGATACCGCCAAATTGCGTGAAGTCATCCGGGTTTACAAGGTCGGATCTATTTTGAACACGGCTGATAATACGGCCTTGTCGGTAAGTGATTGGAGATCGCTGGTTGCCATCATTCAGCAGGAAGCAGCCCAAAATCGGTTGAATATTCCCGTTATTTATGGATTTGACGCTATTCATGGGGCCAACTATGTAGCTGGAGCAACCTTGTATCCACAACAAATTGGACTTGCTGCTACCTGGAATCCCGCCCTGGTGCAACAGGCAGCGCGAATGAGTGCCTATGAATCCAGAGCTAGTTCGGTGATCTGGAATTTTTCGCCGGTACTCGATTTAGGAATCAACCCTTTATGGCCCCGCCAATGGGAAACATTTGGCGAAGACCCGTACCTGGTTTCAAAAATGGGAGCCGCTACGGTAAAAGGCTACCAAGAGCCGCTGGGTTCACCAACAACCGTTATCGCCTGCCTGAAACATTTCCTCGCATACTCAGATCCGAAATCAGGAAAAGACCGTACCAATGTTCAATTATCGGAACAAGATCTTCGGGAATATCACTTACCGGCTTTCCGCGAATCATTGACGGCGGGTGCCCGAACTGTTATGTTGAATTCCGGGTTAATCAACGGGGTCCCCACGCATATGAATAAACGCATCATCACCGATTTATTGAAAAATGAACTTGGCTTTACCGGCTTTACCGTAACCGATTGGAAAGACATCGATAATCTTTATTCACGCGATAAGGTGGCGGTGTCGGAAAAAGAAGCTGTATTGTTCGCAATCAATGCTGGCGTGGATATGGCCATGATACCATACGACTACAAGCCATACGCACAATACCTGACCGAACTGGTCAACGAACGAAAAGTGTCGATGATCCGGATCGATGATGCTGTTCGACGCATTTTACGGGTCAAAATGGAGGCCGGACTTTTTGATCCTACACCCAGCCAGTATGATGCCTTTGGAGCTGCATCGAATGAAGCATTGGCTCGATCGGTTGTTGCGGAGTCTATTACCGTTCTCAAGAACATTCAACAGGTATTGCCGCTGCAACCAGGAAAATCCATATTAGTTACTGGGCCCAATGCCAACAGCATGCGCACGCTGAATGGCGGATGGACTTATTCCTGGCAAGGAGAAAAAACAGCGTCCTTTGCCGGTCAATACAATACCATTTTCAAAGCGGTCCAAAACAAGTTTGGTAAAAATAACGTTCGTTTTGAGCCGGGTGTGGTATATAACATGAACGGCAAATATTTTCAAGACTCCATTGTCGA
>JBJTXG010000254.1:0-5127 GCA_046082125.1 Ferruginibacter sp.
TTCGATGATCTGTTATACAAGATGTATTGGTTGCTCAAACATTTTCCGGAATCGCTGAGCAAATACCAGCAAAAGTTCAGGTATATCATGATCGATGAGTATCAGGATACCAACGTGGCGCAGTACGAAGTGGTTAAATTGCTGGGCGCCATGCATGAAAACGTATGTGTGGTGGGCGACGATGCACAAAGCATCTATAGCTTTCGCGGAGCTACCATTCAGAACATCCTGCAGTTTCAGCGTGATTACGACAATATTGAAGTGGTCAAACTCGAACAAAACTATCGAAGTACGCAAACCATTTTGCATGCAGCCAATCAGATTATCGGCAACAATACCAAACAGCTCGAGAAAAAACTCTTTACCGAAAATCCGGCCGGCGATAAGATTCGCCTGGTGCGCACTATGACCGACAACGATGAAGGCAAGTGGGTGGCCGATACCATACAGGAATTACGACTGCGCAATCATTTTCAGAATCTTGATTTTGCCATTCTCTATCGAACGAACGCACAAAGCCGAAGTTTTGAGGAATCGCTTCGACGAATGGGCATTCCCTATCGCATATACGGCGGTATGAGTTTCTATCAGCGCAAAGAGGTGAAGGATTTCATTGCCTATCTCCGGGTGGTGGTCAACCCACGGGATGATGAAGCCATCAAACGCATCATCAATTATCCGGTCCGTGGCATTGGTAAAACCACCCTCGATCGGCTGGTGCTGCTCGCCAATACAAACAATCTGCCCCTCTGGGATATACTCCACCGTGCTGATGCGTATGGTTTCAAAAGCAACGCGCTGGAGAGCCTGCGTGAGTTTGTGCTCATGATTCGTATGTTTCAGAGCGAGCTTCCCAAAAAAAATGCCTACGACCTGGCATTGTTGGTAGGCAAGCGATCGAATCTGGTGAAGGAGCTCTTTGACGATAAATCTATCGAGGGATTGGCTCGTTATGAAAACGTACAGGAGTTGCTCAATTCCATCAAAGAGTTTACGGAAACCCCTCAAAACGAAGAAGACGGCGAGGTGGGCGACAAAGCATTGGGCTCATACCTGCAACAAATTACGTTATTGACAGATGCAGATGATGACAAGGAAGACGTCAATTCAGTTAAGCTGATGACCATTCATGCGGCGAAAGGACTGGAGTTTCCGGTGGTGTTTGTCGTAGGTATGGAAGAAACCCTTTTTCCGAGCGCGATGAGTATTAACACCCGCGAAGAACTCGAAGAGGAGCGCCGGTTGTTTTATGTGGCAATTACGCGCGCTAAAAAACAATTGTTTCTCAGTCACGCCAATGCCCGTTACCGGTTCGGCCAGTTGCAGCAGAACGAATCCAGCCGCTTTTTGGAGGAAATTGACGATCAGTACCTTGTTCGGAACACGGCCGGCCGCAGTGCCCAGTCCTCTCCATCGGCTTCGTCTGCCTATGAACGGATGAACCGTGGATTTGGAAACACCCGTACCACGGCTAAACCAACGTCACCTATTGCCTCCCTGATGCAGCGCCCCGCACCCAAAGAACATACGCCCAGCGATAATTTTCAACCCAGCGATACGACAGCACTCAAAGCGGGCGATCGGGTCGAACATGTCAAATTCGGGTACGGCACGGTTACCCGTCGGGAAGGGGCCGCACATAATCCCATTGTAACCATCCAGTTTGAGATCAACGGCGAGAAAAAAATCATGCTCCATTATGCCAAGCTGCGTATTGTAAACCCGTAGAACCGTTTCCGAATTCGGGAAAATTGAAGGGATTTAACGGCTGGCGGTTCGCATCCCCGTAAAATCGGTTTAATTTTGCGTTTAAACTGGCACTATGATCAAGACCGGCAACCCTGTTATCAGCATCTACACCGAGATGACCCCCAACCCGGAAACGATGAAATTTGTGGCGAACAAATTATTATATCCCGGAAAAAGTATTGATTTCCCCGATGCTGGGAGCGCGTCTGCTTCACCGTTAGCGCAGGAGTTGTTTGCTTTTCCGTTTATTCGATCGGTGTTTATCGCCAGCAATTTTGTTACGCTGACTAAAACAGCCGAAACAGACGACTGGCAAGATATGATTCCGACCATCAAACAGTTTCTGAAAACCTATCTCGAAGAAGGAAAAATGGTGGTAAATGAAGAAGAGGTTACCAAACGAAAAGCTGAGAGTAGCAATGATATCAGTGCCGACGACAATGACGTGGTCAAACGCATCAAAGAATTACTCGAAAACTACGTCAAACCAGCCGTTGAAATGGACGGCGGTGCCATCCAGTTTCGCAGTTTTGAAAACGGCCGCGTGAACCTCATGTTGCAAGGCAGTTGCAGCGGTTGTCCGTCTTCTATGATCACGCTCAAAGCCGGCATTGAAGGCATGATGAAACGGATGATCCCCGAAGTAAAAGAGGTAGTAGCCGAAGCAGAATAAATGAATCAACTGATTTTTTCGGCTAGACAGTTGTCGGCTCTGTCAACACTCATCTTGAAATCGGATGAAGTCAGTTGGCCTTTATAATGTTTCTTTTCAAAATTGCTCACACGATTAAACAGTCCATTCACCGCGCTTGACTCTTCAATCCATCTGGCACGTTTTTTTGGAAAATATACGTCAGCTAAGCTGGCAGGAATGGGTGAGCACCGGCGCGCAGATTCTCAGTGTTTGGTATGCGCGCAAAAACAATGTGCTGGTATATCCAACCGGCATGATCGGTGTGCTGCTGGCGGCATACTTATATTATTTCATTTCCAATCCACCGTTGTATGCCGATGCGACCCTGAATCTGTATTATTTTTTCATGAGTGCCTATGGATGGATTCAGTGGAACAAACGCAACGAACAGGCGCTTCAATATCCGATCAGCTGGTGTACGCCCAATGAACGATGGGTTGGATTGTTGCTCGGATTGATTTTTTGGGCAGGCATTGCGTGGATGTTACAATTTACCGACAGCAATACGGTTTTATTGGATGCCCTGGTTTCTGCTACGGCTATTGTGGCCATGTGGTGGATGGCCAAGCGAAAAACGGATCACTGGATTGCCTGGATAGCGTCCAACCTGGTAGCGATCCCGTTGAATTGGTATAAATCATATTATTTGTTTACGTTGATGTACGGACTTTTTTTATTCATGGCGCTGGCAGGCTTATTCTCTTGGAAAAAAATCATGGCTGGTCAGTCAGTAAATTCTACCAATCCATGAGCCGCATCTACCGCTTTGCCATTATTGGTCCGGAATCGACCGGAAAAAGCACATTAGCCAGGCTACTCGCCGACCATTTCCAAGGCGAGTGGGCACCAGAATACGCACGTGAATACCTGACAACTCACGGAAAGGAATATACGATAAAAGACCTGCAACAAATTGCTCTTGGTCAGTTGGCGTTGGAGGACAGTCGCGAAAATCATTTGCGGGATAGCGTATTAGCGGGAGCCGCTCGTCCGTTTTTATTTACAGACACCGATATGCAGGTGATGCGTGTGTGGAGTGAGTTTGTGTTTGATGCCTGTGACTCGTTGGTGTTGAATGCGATTGTGGATCGTACGTATGACGGCTATCTCTTGTGTGCACCGGATGTGCCCTGGGTGAAAGATTTATTGCGGGAGTATCCCGACCATGCGACCAGAAACAAGCTCTTTCATTATTATTTGGATGCAATGGTCAACCAATCCATTCCCTGGATCATGATTCAGGGAGATTATGCAGCTAGAGTGGATTCAGCCATTTCGTTTGTCAACAGCCAAATCCGTCAATCGGAATAATTGCTTAGTCTATGGATCACCCACGAGCGCTTTAATGGATGCGTCTCGTTTCAAGTGACGCATTTGTCGCAAGATCCATTTTGATTTCCAGCGAACAAAACGGCTCAAGGGCTTGACCGAGTATTTTTTGGGATTCGGCAAGCAGGCTGCAATCATCGCGGCTTCTTCTTCGGTTAGGTCTGCCGATGATTTATTAAAATAAGCATTTGCCGCTGCTTCCACACCAAAGATACCCGGGCCGGTTTCCAGCACATTCAGATATACTTCATAGATGCGTTGTTTGTCCCAAATCGTTTCGATGAGAACGGTAAAATAGGCTTCCAGTCCTTTTCTGAAATAGCCGCCCCCTTGCCAGAGAAACACATTTTTGGCTGTTTGCTGACTGATTGTGGATCCACCCCGCCGTTTGTTTGGGTGTTTTTCGTTGTATTCCATTGCTTTCTCAATCGCCTCCATGTCGATGCCTTCGTGTTCGAGATAAGACTGATCTTCGGAGGCCAGCACGGCATATTTGATTGAAGATCCCATTTGCTCGTACCGGATGTAGTTTCGCTGAAGACCATATCCTGACATCCAGTTCCATGCTTGGGTGATTGTGATTGGCGGATTCAACCATCGGCAGGCCATGGCATACAGCAAGTGACTGATGAGCAGAATGACGAAAATCCGAAGGACACGTCTTCCCCATGTGTTTTTTTTCGGACTTGTCATGGAAACAATAAGCCGATAATCAAGGTCGCTCCAAAAATAAGATACAGCAATCCGGAAATAATGTTGATGACCGAGATTGTTTTTTCGGTTAGTTTTTCTTTCAGTTTGCCCGCCAGGTTGATTTTAAAAATATCGGCAATTACGTTGATGCTGAAACACAATGAAAAGAGCAGGATACGCTCGTTGATAGTGTGTGCATTCGTTTTAGAAGCGGCCGCGAACCACAAAGCGATAACACCCGGGTTCAGCGTATTGATAAAAAAGCCAGTAAGAAAAAGCCGAAGATATTGGGTGCTAGGAATTCGGATACCGGCATCCATATCCTCTCGGCTGTTGTATTTCTTTATAAACAGGTAATACAGGCCAAGAATCAGCAGAAACAGTCCTCCGAGTAAGCGAATCGTTTCCTCATAAAAAATCAGTTTGCCAAGAAGGTTACTAAAAAAGTTTGCTGTCAATATCCAAAGGAGTTCGCTCAACCAAACACCCGAAACGAATGCGAACGCCATACCCATGCCATAATTGATCCGTAGTTTAAGAATGGTGAATAACACTGGTCCCACAGCAAAAACCAGGGCAAGGCCCAGTAGGACTCCGGTAATCGTTGCTTGCAACATGTATCAGCGTGGGTTAAGGATTATTTTTTTTCAAGAATGCGGTCC
>JBJTXG010000255.1:0-9940 GCA_046082125.1 Ferruginibacter sp.
TCATCAAGGCGGTTGCTTTTTGAAAACCGATCAGGCGTGGTAGAAAAAAAGTACCACCGCTATCGGGTATCAATCCAATTTTGGAAAAAGCCTGAATAAACGTGGCCGACTCAGCAGCAACGACGATGTCGCAGCAGAGCGCTATGTTTGCGCCGGCACCAGCGGCCACGTTTATTCAGGCTTTTTCCAAAATTGGATTGATACCCGATAGCGGTGGTACTTTTTTTCTACCACGCCTGATCGGTTTTCAAAAAGCAACCGCCTTGATGATGCTAGGGGATAAAGTATCGTCGACTGAAGCCGAAAAAATGGGAATGATTTATCGGGTTTTCGCAGATGATCAGCTAATGCCAGAAGCCGAAAAACTCGCTACAACACTGGCCCAGATGCCAACCAAGGCGCTCGGACTTACTAAAAAAGCACTGAACGCGTCATTACAAAATTCTTTGCATGAACAATTGGCGTATGAAGATAAGTTGCAACAAAAAGCAGCCCACACCAAAGACTATCAGGAAGGGGTAAACGCTTTTATGGAAAAAAGAAAACCCGTTTTCAAAGGCCACTAATCCAACAAAAAAGATTTCATGGATCAAAATAAAGACGAACTCGCCAAAGCGGTAGTTGACCATATGATGCAACACGACGGATTCAGCCGCTGGATGGGTATTATTGTACTGGACGTACGGGAAGGGTACAGTCGCATACAGATGACCGTTAGACCCGAAATGGTCAACGGATTTGGCATTGTACACGGTGGTATTCCGTTTTCATTGGCTGACAGCGCCTTTGCCTTTGCCTGTAATAACCGCAATAACCTATCAGTAGCACTCGATACATCGATCAATTTCATCAAATCGGTAATGGTGGGCGACCAGCTCACGGCCGAAGCCACCGAATTGCATAATGGCCGATCAACCGGACTGTACCATATCCATATCCACAATCAAAACAACGACTTGGTGGCTGTTTTCAAAGGCACCTGTTACCGCACATCTAAAAATCTTATTGAACCGACAACATGATCTATTCATTCAAAGGCATTATTCCGGTAGTTGATTCCTCGAGTTTCATACATCCGCAAGCTGCGGTGACCGGACATGTAATTATTGGGAAAAACGTGTACGTTGGTCCTGGTGCCTCCATTCGCGGTGATTGGGGACAAATTATCATTGAAGATGGCTGCAATGTGCAGGAAAATGTGACTATTCATATGTTTCCGGGAGTAACTGTCTTACTCAAAGCGGGCGCCCATATCGGTCATGGCGCGGTGATTCATGGCGCAACGATTGGGAACAATTGTTTGGTGGGGATGAATGCGGTGATCATGGACAATGTGGTTTTGGGAGATGAGTGTATCGTGGGGGCCCTCAGTTTCATTAAAGCAGATGAGGTGTTTGAAAACAGAAGCCTGATTGTTGGCAATCCCGCCAAAACAATAAAACAGGTTAGCGATGAAATGATTACTTGGAAAACAAAAGGAACGGCCTTATACCAACAATTGCCGGCGGATATGCGAGACGGTTGGATAGAAACAGAACCACTTCGATCCGTTCCTGAAAATCGTATTATAGAATACCCTGAGTATAAACCCTGGAAAAAAAGCGATTAAAGTCCCGAAGAAAGCAATGAAAGTTGAACGACGGCCTTACAAGCAGGAATTTTTTTCATACTGTCCATGATCTTGTCTTCCGAATCATCGCCCATTTTTTCATCTATATCGCCATACTTCAGCATTCGTGCCATCATACAGTTACCAATCTCTGATTCAGATTGTTGCAACAGGGCGATGTCTTTTTCAATGGCCTCGGCCTTGGTTGGGTCACTTTTGATGGCTTCTTCGATATCTTTTTTCAAGCTTTCAGATGTCATATCCGGTTTGGCGAAAATAGCTCGGCCCGTTTCTGACATTTTGTTGAAAATAGCCTGATTGGTGCACTCACAAATATCGATAGCTAGCGAATCGTAAATCGTGGCCGACTGGTTTTTATTATCACTCGTTTGTGCGGTTAAGGTAGTTTGAGATAAAAGCACAAAAAAAACTAGGAAAGAAAATTTCATATAGAAGGAGTTATTTTCAATTGAATACAATACGGCAAGTTGTCTCCTCTTCATCATCGTTGTACACGATTCGCCAAACAGGGTTTAATTTTTAATCAACGAGGTGGACAACTAAACATAAACAGGCATGTTAATACCTTATTTGAAAACACCGTTCGATTTTACCTCGGTCATATTTTTCAAACCATCCTCAAATTATTCCTCAAAAAAACCATCCAATAAAAGAAGATTCAGAAAAATAGAGCAATTAGCAATTTTTCGAATAGCGGCAATCATTTTGGTATCTGATGCATCATCTTCATCTATCCGGTTTTCCGCATCATTGTATTTCTTTAGAAAGATCTGGGTACAGGCATCCATCTCATCCGCATAGGTGTCTAATAAAGACAGATCCTTTTCAAGCTTATCACCAACGGCCGGGTTTTTCTTACTAGCAGCATCTATTTTCTTTTCCAGATTATCTGCCGAAATTTTTTTTGCAGAGAGCATCTTCTTGCCTTCTGGTGAAACCTTGCTTACGATAACTTTATTTCCGCAGGCACAAATATCTGTTGCTAGGGAGTCGTAGAACGTTTGTTTAGAAGTCGATTTTTGCTGGGAGAAAGCAGCCAGAGATACAAAGAGGAATAGGATAGAAAAGGCAAGTTGTCTTTTTTGCATAGAAGTAAAAGATAGGATGATTGTAAATATACTCATTTATTTATCAAAGGGACAGGAAAGGAATTGCCAGGATTTGTTGACATTCTCTGGCAACACGACGACGGGCTTGAAATTGATTGCGTTTGATGTGTTTGTTAATTTAAACGCCATAATGACTACTTCGTCGCCCACATGAAACAAATGGGCACAGGGACCATTCAGACAAATGGTACCCGAGCCGGCTTCTCCTTCAATGATGTATGTTTCGAGGCGGTTCCCATTGCGCATATTGGAAACCAGCACGCGTTCGAATGGATGCATCCCAGCGGCTTCCAGCAGGTTTTTGTCGATAGTAATACTACCCACATATTCCAGCTCAGCCTGGGTGACCACCGCCCGGTGGATTTTTGATTTCAGGATGTGTATCAGGTCTTCCATATCAGTGCGCCGCAAAGGTATGGAAACAACAGAATAAACTTTTTATCCCAATCAAAACGAATTAATTTAGTGCTGTAAACATATACAATATGAAGCTATTTTTTTCAGCACTCTTTTCGTTGATATTGACGAGTACCGTATTCTATGCAGCCACCGCACAAAAATCCAAACCACCTCGCGGATTTGTGCATGTTCATGGAGGCACTATAACGGTGCCTAGTTCGGAGAACTGGGAAAAAACACTTTCCGACAGTCTATTGCTTTTGAACGACGGGCATTCGCGGATTACGGTTCAATCCGTTTTTTTGTCGAAATATGAAGTAACAAACAAAGACTATCGGCAATTTGTACAATGGGTTATTGACTCGATCGGACTGACGGCTATGGCCCAAAAAGACCCCTCGTTCTACAGCAACACCGCAACTCAATCACTGAACTGGAAGCGTGTAAACGAGATTAACAATGATGCTCATCCTGCGTATTCCACAGTATCTAGCCAGACAATTGGCAAAAATGAATTAAACATCACGCTGTTACAATATAAATGGGCCGACGGTTCAGGGGAGGTTTCGGTTTACCCCGATACACTCTGCTGGTTGCGCGATTTTCCTAATCTGTTCAGCGATCCACTAACGAATTATTATTTCAGGCACAAGTCCTTCGACGATTATCCCGTATTGGGTATCAGCTGGTATCAAGCGAAAGCTTATGCCGATTGGAAATCTCGTCAGGGCGACTATACATATCGTCTTCCTTATGCGTCGGAACTGATGCTGGCCTATCATGATAGCAATAAGGAGAGAACGGGTACCTTCTATTTTCCATGGACCGAACCATATTTAACCGATCGGAAAGGAGCGTACCTTGCCAATTTTGGAAAAATGACTGATCAGAATAACTATTGGGTAAAAGGCTATGCTGAATTTTCAGATAATCGGTCTGATCTAGACAATGGCTTTTATCCTACCACCGTCGGACGGTTTCCTGCCAACGAATGGGGGCTTTATGATTTGGCAGGTAACGTAGCCGAGTGGACACTAACGGAAACCGGTTTGGAAAGTCCTATTGCATTTTCACACGATTTGAATGCACCCAAGGAGGCGTTGACTCGAAAAATTGTCAAAGGCGGCTCTTGGGCACAAGGGCCCGTGTATATGGCTATTTCAACCGCCATGGCGGTATTGCCTGAAACACAGAGTTCATTGATAGGGTTTCGGTTGGCCGCTGATTTAAGAAAGTGAACCAATTGAAAAGAGCGGGCTTTCGTTTGTGATTTTGATGAGCGTTCATTTGACGAAAGAACGACATGTTTGGTACGTATATAGTTATCAATAATTGGTTCGTTGGGATTACATATAATTCGTTCGAAATACGCAAGAACACCGACGCTGCGGATCTGCCTCCTGATGGGATATGATTTCTTTGGACCATATCCGAATCAGTTTCGAACATATATACGAATGCAGACGCTACGGTTTTAAAATCCGGACATTTATCGTCCGGGTCTGAATCCAGACAATTGTTGATTTTTCTGGATCACGCACCACGTACGAACCATGAACGAACCATGCACGAATCAGGTTCGAACACAGATAGTATGTTCTGACTCCACGACCTTCAAACGAAAACAATCCAACAAGAATCATATGCGTCAGCAACGAACCCAATATTTTTTGTAAACAACAGATAAAAGGCAATAAAAAACACGCCCAGGTAGGGTTTTTTCACTTGTTTTTAAAACAAATACAATGCATTTGTAAATACATTATCCCGTTATCTCTATTTCTGATATTGCCATAGGAAACACGTAGAAATTCGCCTTTCAAAAAGGACTATTCATCATCCAATCCGGTCTACACCTTGTTCCACTGGTATACGTTTGCTGATACTTTTAGCCAGGGTCATTTCATCAGCATATTCGAGTTCACCGCCAAAGGCAATGCCCCGGGCAATGGTTGTAAATAGCACCGGGAACCCCTTCAACTTTCGTTGGATATAAAATACTGTCGTATCTCCCTGTACATTCGGATTTAATGCGAAGATGAGTTCTTCGGGCTTCTCCTCGGTTACACGAGCTACCAATGTTTCAATATGTAGTTGCTCTGGACCAACCCCGTCCAGTGGTGAAATAACGCCGCCGAGTACATGATAATGACCCGCATATTGCTGAGTGCTCTCTATGGCAATCACATCGCGAATGGACTCAACCACACAAATGACCGATTTTTTTCGAAGCGGCGATGAACAAATCCCACATAATGTATCGTCGGAAATATGATGACAACGGCTGCAAAACCGGATGTTCTGGCGCATGTTTACAATCGAATCACTGAATTGCTCTACCGCTTTTTTTTCTTGTTTCAATAGATGCAACGCCAGTCGTAAAGCCGTTTTTTTTCCAATCCCGGGTAATTTGGCCAGCTCAGTCACCGCATTTTCCAGTAATAAGGAGGATCCGTTCATGGTACAAAGGTAGTGGGTGTTTTAGCCGTTTTAAGAGAAAGCCTATAAATCAAATGTGCGTTCAGTATCCCAATTGGCTCGAACCTGTATTTTTTCGGGGAGTGTAATGGCTTTTTCCGGTTGTTTTTTTTGCGAATAATGACCAGCATCCCAAACGCCATTGCCATTCTCGTCATACAATACCCGAACCTCATATTCGCCGGGCAACATCATGTCTTTTTTCCAGGCATTGCTGGTCAACGAATACGACCAGCGAACCGCATCGCCATCCATAAACAACAACACCGGTTTCTTTGTCAAGTCTAGGTTTCCAAAACGAATTTTCAACGATCCATAGTCGCTGTTGTTTTTGATACTGAATCGTAGGGTATCATTTTTAGCGAGTTGATTACCGGCCGAATCTATGAATGCGCCGGTCGACAAACTAAGTGATACGGACTGACCCGCTTTCCAATCGCCCTGTATAGTTAGTTTGCGACGGGAGCTGTCCAGCACGAATTGACCATTGGGAATATCCCGAAGGGAAGTATCGAGTAACCGAAGACTGTCTTTGAAAAATGTTTGAATCGGATTGTTGAATGTCAACGCCAGTGGTGAAAATAAATCCTGCGATCCGCCGATGATGTTGTTAGTATATCGTAATTTTTTTTCGGGTGTTTTGGATGCTGTCGCTGAAGTTGTTGCGGGTTTAGTGGTCGCATACGCAAACAGCTCGAGAGACGTCGGATTTTCAGTAGCTAAAACCGGCGTATCGAAAAAAGCAAACATTTCGGTGCCGGCATTATAAAACCGGTTGCCGTCACCATCTTTTAAGGCGTATAGTTTAAAGGCAGCAGCTGGTAAATTATTGAATCTAAACTGCCCTGTTCCGTCCAATCGGGTAGTATAATCCGGTCGACGAGTGGTAATGGCCGAATCGGGGGCATCGCGATAAAGCATAACCAACAGGGTTGAATCTGTTTTTCCATTTTCGGCTAAGGTTACTTTACCCATGATCGAAAGTGAATCAATGACCTTACCCGTGGAAAAAATATAGGTGAAATTCTTCAGGATGTTTCCCTCGTTGATATCCCGGATGGCATTGCCAAACTGAATCGAATACGTGGTGTTCGGCAGCAGCGTATCCTGAAGTTTTACTGTTACCGTACGTAAATTATGCCGCACAATCGGTTGAGACTTCGGACTTGGAGAAACGAGCAGGTGTTGTTGCAAATCCTGTACATCGACATATTCGTCGAATAACAACTGGATGTTATTCCCGGAGAAATCAGTGCTTCGTATCGGAGGGTTGGCTTTGATGAATACCGGCGCGGCTGTATCGCGGGCACCACCGGTAGGCACACCAATTTGCGCACAGTTCATTAAAAAGAAGGAAGGGAAAATCCATACCATCCAGCCAAAAAGGCCTAACCAACGCCATCGAAAAGCACCACGCCTGTTCATGGCATAAAGGTAGCTCTTAATGTTCATTGCCAGGATTGAGAGGGGGCACTTTCGCATAGGGCAATCGGGCAAGCAAAGAGCTTTCGTAATAAGCATCGAGTCCATTGCTGCTGATCGATCCAGCCCTTGTCAGGTCGATAAATCCATCCGATCCAATACAAGCATCCGGCACATACGCGGCAACCAATCGCCCGATTACCAAAAAGGTATCATTCACCCGAATCGGCAGAATCTCTTCCAGCCTGAGTGCATATTTGACTAAACTGTCGGTAACAAACGGTGCCGGAAATCCATCCAGGTATTCGGATTGAAGGCCAACCGCCGAAAACTCACTTTGGGTGTCGGGGTATTTGGCGCTGGTTTGATGTGCCTGCTCTACAAATGACGAATGAATATGATTGATGGTATAATGACCGGAGGTTTCAATGTTTTGAATCGTATGCGGCGCGGCTGCTTTAGGCCGATTGATGAACCCAATCAGCGCAGGATCGGCACCAAGATGCATGATGTTACTGAACACAGCCAGGTTTTCTACGCCGGAAGCATGTTTTGTACCAATCAGACTGACCGGTCGGAAACCACTGAGGCTGTTTACAAAATTAGCCCGGGTAAATCGATCCCAGCTTTGCAGTTTGTCAATGTCGATTCGGTTCATACGTCCATATCCAACAAATCGGCCTTCAAAAAGTTGATGAAGGTCACGGGCTACGGAAGGGAATGGGCTTGTCTAAAAAATCAATCTGTACTGAGGATGTGCTACCTTTACACCTTGCCAATTATATCTCATGCAACGTTTCACGCCGGTCGTTCTCAATCTGATTATCATCAATACACTGGTGTTTTTTGCCCAAGCTGTGTTCGAAGGCCCAACGGCACCCATTGATATCACTGACTACTTCGCTCTTCATCATTATAAATCAGAGCAGTTTAAACCACATCAGCTCATAACCCACATGTTTTTACATGGTGGCTTGTTTCACTTACTGTTTAATATGCTGGCTTTGTGGATGTTTGGTAGTATGATGGAACGTGTATGGGGCCCGAAACGATTCATACAGTTTTATTTTATTTGTGGTATCGTGGCGGGTGTTGCCCAGATGATCAACTATGCCGTAACCTATCAGGATATAGATGCCATGGTGTTGCAAACCAATGATTGGGAATTGTATCAGGAAGCATTACGAAGAAATGCAACCGTTGGCGCCTCGGGCGCGATCATGGGTGTACTGGCGGCTTACGCGTACACGTTTCCCAATACCGAATTGTTCATCATGCCGATTCCGTTTCCCATCAAAGCCAAATGGGCCATTATGGGTATCATTGCCTTGGATGTGTTTGGGGGGGTTGCCAGTACACCGAACGATAACATCGCGCATTTCGCACATGTGGGCGGGGCTTTATGCGGGTTATTGATTGTATGGATCTGGAATCGAAACCGACCCCAACGTTGGCATTAAATCAAGCGAGCGAACAAACCGGTTAACCTGAAAGTAGTTTGTTTTAGCGAACGATGGATTATTCTCTAACCAATGACGATTGACAACGATCAAATCTATTTTTTCTTTTAACGAAACAACATGGGCGAATCCGATCGATATCAGGAGTATAGACATTACCGACCAAAGCAAACAATTTTTCGATTAGGCAGCGAAAACAATGCCCTGATGGCGCTGTTTGTGTTGAACGGCATCTTTTTTCTGTTGATGTTGTCGCTTCAGGTTTCTTATTTTTTCGGAAAAAACACGTATGCCCAATATCATGCCGAGGTTTTAGGTTGGTTCACAGCACCGGCCGATCCTGCTGGCTTATTGCAAAAACCATGGACGGTGCTCACGTATATGTTTACCGATTCCGGTAACGGGTTAATGCGTATCATTAGTAATATGGTGTGGATGTGGGTCTTTGGCAGCTTGTTACAAAAGCAGTCTGGGAATGACCGGCTCTTTCCTGCATATATCTATGGTGGATTGGTAACCTTGTTGTTATGTTGGATCGGGAACCGGGTTTTTTCGGGTAGTCCGGTTGAGTTGATTGGGGCTACCGGTGCGGTATTGGCACTTGCCACCACCACGGTTTTTGAAGATCCGACTTTTCGCGTGCTTACCCATATCCGAAAAGGGATTCCTATTTGGGTATTATATGTGATTTACGTGGTCATTGTGTTATTGAGTGTAGCTTCGGCCCACACGGCGATGGGCTTTTCGTTGATGGGTGGGGCCGGCATGGGTTGGCTGTATGCGTTTCTATATCATCGCGGATATGATATCGGCGCCTGGATGAGCCGAGGATATAGCCGGCTGATGAACCTGTTTACACCGGCATCGTCTCAAAAAAAGAAATCGTATCGAGACACCTTGTTTTATCAAACCTTCGATCGACCACCTTATCAAAAACAAAACAGCCAACAACAACGCATAGACGAAATTCTAGATAAAATCAATGAGAAAGGGTTTGAGGCGCTCACCGATTCAGAAAAAGAAATACTTCGTCGGGCTTCTGATGATAATAATGCATAACGTTGTTTTTTCAAATAAATCAATCAGTATGAAAACAGCTTTATCATATCGCTACACAGTTTTATTTTCCTTGTTGATTGTGTTGGCTGCCTGCTCTAAAAAAACGGTTCCATCGTCGACACAAGCCCAGTCCACCGACAAACCAGCTTCGACAACGGTCGACATGGCAGTTTCCGGCAAGCAGGTTTTCGAGGCCAAATGCGGCCGATGTCACGCGTTGAAGAGCCCCTCCGAATTTACATCACAAGAGTGGCGACCGATTATGAACCGGATGGCTGATAAAGCTAAACTCAGCGTTGAAGAAAAAACACAGGTGCTTACTTATGTGATGCAAGGGGCTAAGACTGGTAAATAAGCCGATAGAATTTATCAATCATCTTCCT
>JBJTXG010000256.1:0-9007 GCA_046082125.1 Ferruginibacter sp.
CTTTCAAGAAATTTTCCTGTTCAAAGAGATTAAAAGCCGGAAGGGCTTTCAGCTGTGTAAAATGCGGCCAGCCGTCTTCATCTCTCCCATCGCACACATAATAACCCCCGGGTGCCAGCACGGTGCAAATGGCAATATGCATGAGATCCTGTTTCTCTTCTTTACTGAATGTGCCCGGTCCTCGGCCAAGTTCCTGTACGCCAATGAGCATCAATACCCCGTTCATATCCGGCTTGATACCAAACGTTTCTTTGAGTTTGATGCGCAATTTCAACCATCGAACCTGCAAATCTTCTTCTTCATGGGCCATTGGCAAAAATACAAAAACAGACGCAGGAGCCATTAGGATGGGTGGCTGCCAAAATTTATCTTTGTGTTTTTCATACCAATTCCACTGACTTATGCTTCCGATTGCGCTGCTTCGCCAACAAGCCGACTGGGTAAAGGAACGGCTGGCCGTTCGACATTTCGCCAATGTACAGACCGTCGATTCACTGGTAGCCCTGGATGAAGAAATCCGAAAGCTGAAAGTAGAAACAGAAACCATCCAGGCTGGCATTAACAGCGCCTCTAAAGAAATTGGTATGCTCATGGGTAAAGGCGACAAAGAATCAGCCGAACGTAAAAAAAGCGAAGTCGCTGCTGCCAAAACAACCCTTGCCGAACAGGCCGCCAAGCTGGAAACCATGGAATCGGCTTTTCAAAAACAACTACTAACTCTTCCTAACCTGCCGCACGTGTCCGTCCCAGCCGGTCGATCCGCAGAAGACAATGAAATTGTTCGCGAAGGCGGAACGATCCCCACCCTACCCAATGGATCACAACCGCACTGGGAACTGATTAAAAAATTTCGGCTGATTGATTTCGAAACTGGCGCCAAACTGGCCGGCAGCGGGTTTCCGCTTTACACCGGACAAGGAGCCAAACTGCAACGTTCTTTGATTCAGTATTTTCTGGATTACAATACCGCTGCGGGATACACCGAATACCTTCCTCCCCTGATGGTCAATGAAGCGACGGCATATGGAACCGGACAGCTGCCGGATAAAGAAGGCCAAATGTACCACATCACCGCCGATGGGTTATATCTGATCCCAACGGCCGAAGTGCCGGTTACCAATGTTTTCAGCCATCAAATCATAGGCGACAGCGAATTGCCAGTACGGATGACCGCCTACACCCCCTGCTTTCGTCGGGAAGCCGGCAGCTTCGGTGCCGAAGTGCGCGGACTAAACCGGGTTCATCAATTCGATAAGGTTGAAATTATCCAACTTACCAAACCGGATGCCAGTTATACCACACTCGAAGAGATGGTGAAGCATGTTGAAAACCTGATTCAATCCCTTGAACTTCCGTATCGGATTCTTCGTCTATGCGGTGGCGATATGGGTTTCACATCGTCACTGACCTATGATTTTGAAGTGTATAGTGCCGCTCAGCAAAAATGGCTGGAGGTGAGTTCTGTCAGTAACTTCGAAACCTTTCAGACAAACCGAATGAAAATCCGCTATAAAGACGAAACCGGAAAAACACAGTTGTTGCATTCGTTAAACGGATCGTCGCTGGCTTTGCCCCGAATCGTTGCCGCGCTCCTGGAAAATCATCAAACTGAAAACGACATTCGGCTGCCCAAAGCACTGCATGCCTATTTCGGTGCTGATAGGATTCAATAATTGATTAATCTGTCGGGCGACGGCTTTTGTCGTAGTCGTTTTCTTACCTTTAATAACAATATGGGTTTCTTTCGTATAGCCGGTAAAACAACAGGCGTCACGTTCAATGTGATTGTTTGCGTGTTGTTTCTACTCTCCTGTTACGGGGGCGCTCTGCAAGACGGAAGCAGCTGGTTGTTAGGATTGATTACCCTGAGCAGCTTTTATCTTCTTTTACTCGTTTTTATTTTTTTATTGATTTGGGGCTTTACCGGCAATTGGCTCCTGATGCTGATCAGTTTGATAGCTATCCTGCTGGGTTTTCGTCCATTTCAGCATATCGTTCCGGTCCGAACTGCGGTGACTATGCCTGAGAGTAAACAGACGGGGGCGATTCGGGTAATGAGTTGGAATGTCGAACTGTTTCGTATCAATGAGCATAAAACCCACCCCGAACTCAAAACAAAGATGCTGAACCTCATCCGTTCAACGAACCCGGATGTGATTTGCATTCAGGAGGCTGTGGTGGGCGGAAAAGCCTCGATCAATGATCTGGACGACATTCAGGCTAGTCTGAATATGCCTTACCGGCACTACTCCTATCTCAAACGAATGGATTACGATCAAAATCACCATTTTGGTATACTGATCTTCAGCCGATATCCAATAATTCAAAAAGAAGCCGTAATTGTAGAAAATCATTACAATGGGGTTTTTCAGTATGCCGATCTTCAAATTGGGCCCAAAAAAGTGCGTGTGTTCAACCTGCATCTGCAGTCCATGAAATTCAACAACGACATGCGAAAATACCTCGACGACCCAAGCCTCTCCGGACACGAAAACATCTCGAAGTCAAAAAGTGTACTTTACATGTTCCGGAAAAGCTATCCTAAACGAAAAAAACAGAGTGATGCCATTCGGGAGGCGATTGCCAAGAGCCCTTATCCGGTGATTGTTTGCGGCGATTTTAACGATGGCCCAAACAGCTATGCTTATGCCACTATTGGTCGGGGGTTAATCAACACGTTTCACGCACGCGGATCCGGGCTGGGTAGCACCTATCATGGCATTTCCCCCACGCTCCGAATTGACAATATTTTCGTGAGCCCTTCTTTTTTGGTTGATTACTATAAAAAAATAGACAGTGGCCTCAGTGATCATTATCCGATCGTAACGGACATCCGGTTACCCTAGTGGGCCGTTTTTAACCGGATTCACACAACAGAAACTATCTTTGCGAACGAAAGATATCAAGAATCCTCATGGCACTTCATATTTACAACTCATACAGCCGAACCAAAGAATTATTTGAACCGGTAACACCCGGTCATGTAGGATTATATGTCTGCGGACCAACCGTGAGCGGGGAGAGCCACCTGGGTCATGCCCGTCCCTATATCAGCTTTGATATTGTTTACCGCTATTTGGTGCACAAAGGGTACAAGGTTCGTTATGTCCGAAACATAACCGATGCCGGCCATTTTGAAGAAGAAGGCCGCGAAGCAGAAGATAAGGTAAGCACCAAAGCACAGTTGGAGCGACTGGAACCGATGGAACTGGTGCAGAAATACACCAACTTGTTTCATTGGGCTATGAAACAATTCAACTGTCTGGAGCCGAGCATTGAGCCAACAGCTACGGGTCATATCGTTGAACAGATTGGTATGATTGAAACACTGATTGAAAAAGGATACGCCTATGCGGTCAACGGTTCGGTTTATTTTGATGTAAAGAAATATGCCGCCGGTTATGATTACGGAAAACTGAGCGGTCGGGTGCTCGACGAATTGCTCGAGTCCGGAAACAGAAACCAGGTTTCCAGAACACTGGAAAGTCAAGACGAGAAACGGGATCCGGCCGATTTCGCGCTTTGGAAAGCCGCGCCTCCAGAACACATCATGCGGTGGAAAAGCCCCTGGGGAGAAGGTTTCCCGGGATGGCATATCGAATGTTCTGCCATGGCTACCAAGTACCTCGGAAAACGATTTGATATCCACGGAGGTGGCATGGACTTGCTGTTTCCGCATCACGAAAGCGAAATTGCACAAAGCACGATTTGCAATAACGAAGCCCCGGTCAAGTATTGGATGCATAATAACATGATTACCATCAACGGTCGGAAGATGGGCAAGAGCTATAACAATGTTATCAAGCTCACGGAGTTGTTCAGTGGCGAACATACCCTGCTGAGCCAACCGTTTCATCCAATGACTATCCGTTTTTTTATTCTGCAAAGTCACTACCGCAGTCCGCTTGACTTTAGCAATGATGCACTCGTGTCAAGTGAAAAAGCATTCCGACGACTTTGGGAGGCCCACCAGAACCTGCAAAAAATGGACGATACGGGCCAGAATCATGCAGATAATCCCGCACTCGACCAGCAGATCAACGACTGGGTCCGTGATCTGGAAACCTTTATGGATGATGATTTCAGTACAGCCAAAGTCATAGCTACCTTATTTGAAATGGCACCGGTGATTAATTCAATGAAAGATGGTCATCTATCAAAAAAAGATGTGCGCAGCGATACCTTGACATCTATGAAGGCTGCCTTTTCCTTGTATCTCGAAACCATTTTTGGTCTCCAGGGAATCGAGGCGGGACCAACCGGTGTTTTATCGCCGGTCATGGAACTGCTGCTCGAAATCCGAAAGGAAGCAAAGTCAAAAAAAGAGTTTGCCATCTCCGACCGGATCCGGGATCGGCTGAACGAAATCGGCATAACAATCAAAGATGAAAAAGACGGAAACAGCTCTTGGCAGCTTTCTTGATTGGATATAAAAGAAAAGCCCCCTTAACAGAGGGCTTTCGTTTTCATGGTACGGATCATTTGTACTCCTGTAATACTTTGTCTTTCGGAAATTTAATCTGATAAACGAATTTGATTTTTTTACTTTCTCCCGGATTGACGGTAACACGCCAATCCATGATACCGTCATCAGCCAGTATTTCAGCACCGCCCGCTTCGGTCAGCTCGACTTCGATTTCGTTGACTTTACTAACCGGATGCTGATCTTTTAAGTGGATTTCCACAGCTTGTTTCTTATTGTTTTTCAGGGTGATTTCCACGGTGTACGTCTCTGTTTTCTTTTCTCCTTTTTTGGGCGTTTTGACCTCTTTGACAATTTCCCGGTTAATTGAAATGCGCTTGTCTCTGCCTAAAGAAAGGGCTAAGGTATCTTCCGTAGTATTGGGGTTGAGATACGTTTTTCCGAGATATACATTATCCATGATAACGTTTGCCTGTCCGGGAAGTAGATTGAGGCTATCCCAGCGTGATAGTCGTGCCATTAAAAAAGCGTCTTCATCTAATTTTGGAATAGACGTGTGCTGAAATTGTGCCGTCACTTTTTCTTCTTTAATGGTAACGCTGTACGGAATGCCATCGCTCGGTATTTCATACGGAAGATCTATTTCATAATTTGTATTCAGTTGACTCTCTGATAGTGTCGTGTAGTCTTGTACGTTATTCGATGTAGCCGCTCCTGTATTGGTTTTAAATGCGTCTTTTTTCTGATTATAGGCGGTGATCGTTACTGCATCGAGCTGTACAGGTGGATTTAGCTGGTCATTATCCTGGGTTATTGACTGCAATTGAGCAACCGAATATACCTGTGGAAAATACAGTTGTAAGTACGTTGGTGTCAGGGATGGAAGGTTGGTACCCTGATTCGGATTACTGGTACTCAGGTTGAGTTTTACACCGCTCCAATCGAGGCCGGTGGTGTTGTTGACCATTGCTTTATATACCAGCTTCATGGCATTATCGAGTGTTTTTACACGGATATCGTACGAGGGTGCCCAGCCGGCCGTTCGGGTGTAGTAGTTAAGATCAAGTTCGGCGGGTCCTGCGTTTTTTGATAAGACCTGCACAATGAACTGACCGACCGACGCTGTTTTAATTTTATCTTGTTCTTTTTGATAGTACTCGTTGATACGCTGATTCAGCTCACTGATTTTGTTGGCGCAATCCTGTTTACGTAAGGTAAGGTCATACACCGTTTTGCGGATTAGATTGATTTTGTCAGTATAAAAATTGGTGAGTTTGATGAGCTCATCGCCAACGATATTTTTTTTATCGGGTGTGGTAAAATTGTGATCAATCAGGTGAGATGTTTTCAGTAACATTTCTTGCTGAATGACGATATCATTAGCAATCGAAGCTTCCTGCTTTTGATAAACGCGAATGCTATCCAACCATTTGGTTGTGGGTCCGGGCGGGATGGTTGGAGCTGGCTTTGAATAGATTCGATGGGTATACGACAAGATTGTTACATCCTCCGGGCAGGAGATCTGCAGGGTATTGATGTCCGGCTGAAAGGAAACCTGGCTGATGATAACTTGTTGCATCCCTGAAACCAAGTTAACCTTGGCTTTATGGGACAAATCGGCACCATATCCGTAGTAAACCGTTGTTTTTTGGAGGGCCGCCGTAGTGTACACGGTGTCTTTTTTCTGCGCGGTAGCCAGATTGATCATGGCAAAAACCGCAAAAGGAAGGAAAATAAGTTGCTTCATACGTATCTGTTTTAACCACAGATGCGCATTGATTAAAAATTGCACAACGGAATTACCGTAATACCATTTGGCGGTCCATATCCAGGCGAATCAATATAAAGATCAATACGGTAAAAGTGAGTAACGAAGATCCGCCATAGCTCATGAGTGGCAGGGTGATTCCTATGACAGGCGCGAGCCCGATAGTCATACAGATATTGACCGATACGTGAAAAAACAGAATGGATACCACAGAGTACGCATAAACGCGGCTGAATTTACTCCGCTGCCGCTCTGCAACCTGAATCAATCTCAACAACAACCACAAGTAAAGCAACATTAAGATTGTTGAACCCACAAACCCAAAATTTTCTCCCAATGACGTAAAAATGAAATCGGTGTGTTGTTCCGGCACAAATTCGCCACGGGTTTGCGTTCCTTTCAAGAAACCCTTCCCCCAGAATCCCCCGGATCCAATTGCAATCTTAGACTGTTTGACATTATAGTTTTCGGTATCGCCCTTCTTCTTTTTAGGTTTAGGTTTCGATTCCGCCTGGATTTTATCTGAGGTCTGATGATACGGATTATCTCGGCCAATCAAGCTGTAAATACGGTCTGTCTGGTGTTTTTGAAACACATTTTTGAAGAGGAATGGCACAGCGATCGCGACAAAAAAGGAGGAAACCGCCCACGCTATGAGCACCACGGAAAAAATAGATCGGTTTCGTTTCATTTTCCGGCGAAGTGAGTACAAAATCAGCAAGGAAATCGCTGTAAAAGCGATAATCAGCGTTAACGGATCGAATAAAAGAGTGATGACAAGCAACAAGGCAAGCGATACGCCGATGATCAGGTAGACGGCGGGAAAACCCTCGCGGTACATGGGCAGTAAAAAAGCAAAATAAACCAAGGCCAAACCGGTCTCGTTCTGAAGAATTGAAAACAACGCCGGAATGAAAACAATGGCTGCGGCGATCAGTTGTGATCTTGGCTTCTCAAAATCGGTTTCAGGTCTTGAAAGATATTTGGCAAGTGCTAGGGAGGCAAATATTTTACAGGTTTCAACCGGTTGAAGATTCATGAATCCAAGCGGAATCCAGCTTTGTGATCCCTTTACGGCTTTTCCTACAAAAAAAGTTGCAATCAATAATACCACTCCAAACGCATAGAGCAGGTTGGGTGTGGCCGTAAACAGTTTACTGTCTGTAAGTAAAATGAACATACCCAAAACCAGACAAACTCCGAAGTAAATGAATTGCTTGCTGTAATTTTTTTTGAACGCTACAAAAGAGGATAATACCTCTTGTTCTCCGCGATACTCAACTGAAAAAATACACAATATACCGATCAGGGAAAGGGCTAGATAAAGGCCGATCAGTATCCTATCCATGTTACCGGAAAATGGTTCTTTTTTATCGTACATGGGCTATGGTGTTGAGGTGGCGCTGGAGTCCTCTTGCTCCGGTTTTTTGGGTTCAATCATTTCAGGAACAACCACCCTTGACGTGTCTCGTGTAGGCTTGGGAGTAAGTGGTGTTGTTTTTTTCATATTCATCAACTCTTCTTTATCCAGCTGATCTTCGTCGATTCCGATCGTGTCTTTGACCAGGGTAATATACCCTTTGGCAACAAGGTATGCCGTATCGCTCAAATGCCTGATGGAGTCCTGTCGGCGTATTTCGGCATAAATACGAGGGGGAATCAGATTCATGTCGGAAAGCTGTTCCAAGCGCTGGATACGCGCTTTGTCGGTAATGGAATCTTTCAGGTATTTTTCAATCATGAGTCCAACAATTGGTGCGGCATAGGTACCACCGAATCGGCCACTATTTTCAACCACGCACATGATGGCAATTTTGGGTGTATCCCGTGGAGCGAACCCACAGAAAAAAGAGTGATTGGGCTGTTTGACGCCCCGGTAATAATTTTCTACCGTACCTGTTTTTCCGCAAATGACTATGTCTTTGACGCGGGCGCCGATACCTGTACCCCGTTCCACCACACCTTGCATACCGTCATGAACGGCTGTAAAAATACTATCGTGAACAGTCAATGGTTTGATTTTCGTTGTATACTTGTCTAGCAGATGGTAGTCATCACCGCCTTCGATAGAGTCCACCACATGGGGAATATAATACCAGCCCTTGTTGGCGATATAGGCCATTTCATTGGCTACTTGTAAGGGGGTGGCTGTCACTTCTCCCTGACCGATACTCACAGACCGGTACGAACAAAAGTTCCACCGTCCTTTTCCATGGACTTTATCATAGTAGGCTGGTGTAGGTATGTTACCGCTTTTTTCTGAAGGAACATCAACACCCAGTTTTCTGCCTAACCCGAAGCCATACATGTAATTATCCCAGTACGATAGTGCGCTGTCGGTGGACGGAAACTTTGGATTGTTAATCACGCGCTGCATCACATTGGCAAAATAGGTATTGTCGGAGATGGTGATGGCGCTTCTCAGATCGAAGGTGCCGTAATCCAGGCACCGCATGGGTTTAGCCGCACCGCAACCATAAAAAGCACCGCCGCAAGAAAAGCGCGTATGAGTCTGAATGACGCCTTCCTGCAATCCTACGATGGCCTGCAGTGTTTTGAATGTAGATCCGGGCGAGTACGATGCGCTGACGGTTCGGTTGAGTAAAGGAAGCGCCGGATTGAGAAACAGCTCAGAAAAATGTTTGCGGCGCTCACTACCGGTAAGGTACTGCGGCTCATAGGTGGGTGATGATACCATGGCCAGAATGCCGCCAGTATTCGGATCGATGGCTACAATGGAGCCCACTTTGTTTTTCATCAGCTTCTCACCAAGCTGCTGTAATTCGATATCTAAACTGGTATACAGATTTCGACCC
>JBJTXG010000257.1:0-3236 GCA_046082125.1 Ferruginibacter sp.
CTGAATGTACCTAATGTGCCATTGGCCGCCAATGAAGCCGTTATGGGTACGATGGCCTGGGAAGGCGATGCCAATTTGGGTTCCTCAACAACCAATCCTGACGGAGACTACATCAAAATCAACAATATCACGGTATCGAACGCCTATAATCCGGCCGCTAATTTCTGGAACGGAAGTATCACGAATAATGGCGCGCTGGTTTCCACCAAGAACCCGAACTACAGCAATCAAATGGGTATCGATATCGACCAGGTGAATGTAGGTGTTGGTTACGGAATCGCACCGAATGCCACGTCGGTCACGGTACAATTCGGCACAGAAGCCGACATGTATTTTCCCAGCATCTTCACGTTTATGATTCGGGTGAAAGAACCAACATTGACACTAGACAAATCAGTAACAGATGCTAATAACGATGGTTATGTGGGTTCAGGAGAAGAGCTCACGTATGTACTGTCCGGATCCAACAGTGGCGTTGGCTCATCCTACAATACCTTCATTGTGGATACCTTACCGTCGAACGTAACTTACGTGGCCAATACACTGGAAGTCATTAACGTGGCCGGGGTAACGGCCGGTTTCAAAACAGATGCACAGGATACCGACCAAGCCTTCAAAGGTATCAATGGCAGTAAACATTACGTAAAATTCTTCCTGGGAACGGGCGCTACGGGTACAACCGGTGGTCAACTCCCTGCCGGACCAAGCGGTGATTTTTCCGTTCGGTTCAAAGTTAGAGCATCGGTAATCCCAGGCACCATCGTTAATACGGCCCGCCTATTTTCCAGTTCGGTTGTTGGCGACCAATACACGGATGACGGCACTGCAGTGATTGGAGAAGCTAGTGGTCCGGTACCCGTGAAATTAACTTCGTTCAATGCCAAATGGATGAATGCCAACGCGGCTACTCTTTCCTGGAATACCCAGTTCGAACAAGACAACGACTATTTTGACATTCAGCGCAGCACCGATGGCATCCGATTCGAGTCCAGGGGACGTGTTGCAGGCAATGGAACTACACAAATCGCACACGATTATCAGTTCCAGGATGGTAACATTAATAGCCCAATCGTATACTATCGGTTACGCATCGTGGATATGGATGGCAAATACAGTTTCTCGAAAATCGTTGCGTTACGAAAAGGAGGCAGCTTGAACGTCGACCGCTTTGCTGTATTCCCCAATCCGTTTATTCAGGATATCCGGATTTCCTTAACCAGCCAGGCTGAACATCTCAGCACCTTCCGGATCTTAAGTTTCGAAGGAAAAGAACTGGCTCGTCGCACGGCACAGGTACAAAAAGGGGACAATATTATTGTTCTCAAAGACCTGGGTAATCTTCCAAAAGCAAATTATATTTTGGAAGTAACCTGCGGCCCCGACAAATTCATACAGAAAATCGTGAAAAACTAAAACTATATACGGTTTTAAAAAAAGCGGCCTAGTGCCGCTTTTTTATTGTTTCTTGACGCGCCGCAAATCCAATACGTTCTGAGCATTGGGAACAAAGCCGGATAAAGAACGTTGACAGATCCAGATAACCTGATCGTACCAGATCGGCACTATCGGCACCTCTTCTTCTATGATCTGATTCAACTGCTGCAAATAAACCGCCCGTTGTTGCCAGTCAGTTGTTTCCATGGCCCGCTCAAAGAGTCGGTCAAAATCAGCATGCTGAAAACGAGTATAATTGGGCGGTGCCGGATTCTTACTGTAAAACACGCTGAAAAAATTCAAGGCATCCGGATAATCGGCAATCCAGCTCCCTCTGAAAAAACGCAGATTTCCCGATGCCATTTGCTCCATCAAAAAACTCTTTTGCAACACGTCCAGCCGGGCTGAAATACCCACTTGCTGCAAATCATATACGATGCGACTTCCAACGGATGCATAAGCCGGAACGGTAGTCAATACCAAATCAGGAATAGGCTTCTGGGCTCCGTAACCCGCTTCTCTCAGTATTTTTTTGGCCAAAACCGTATCATACCCGGATGAAACAGGATGAGCTACAGGGCCCATTAAACTGGGTGGAACAAAGCCCTGATCCGCCGCTATACCCATATTATTTCGAAGATGTTGGATAATCCGTTTTTTGTCTATCGAATGAGCAATGGCTTTACGCAATGCAATCGGTAATAATCCCGGCGACTTATTTCCTTCGGGAACTGTCATCAAAAAAGCAACGTATTCTGTATTGAGATAAGGATGTTTAACCAGCTCGGCCCGATGGCTCCAGGATTTTTTTAGTTTTCCCATGGGATCAATCATCTCATCCTTGAACGCCGGGTCAGGATCATTGATAAAATCGATGGCCCCTTGCTGAAAAGCCAAGTATTCGGAAGCCCGACTCCCCAAAAATGAAATAGAAATCCCCGGAAGATACGGCAACGGTTGGCCGGTCGAATCACGTTCAAAATAATGCGGATTACGGGTCATGATAAGGGAAACACCTTCTTTCCAAACCAACAAGCGAAATGGTCCGGTTCCTACCGGATGGCGGCCAAACGATTTACCATAGTGTTGCACGGCCTCTTTGGGCACGACTGAACAATACGGGTTGGTAATCACCTGTAACATGGGTGAGAATGGTTGGTTCAGGCGGAGTTCAAATACCGTATCATTGACCGCCACAAATGGTTTCGTCGAGTCCAGCCGATCCTGAAAAATCCAGGCACCCGGACTCGCCAGCTCTTTACTCATTAATCGCTGAAAACTATACACCACATCTGATGCTATCATTTTTCGTCCCCGTCCATCCGGGAAACAAGCATCATCATGAAAATAGACATCGTTGCGAAGTATGAATCGGATCGTTTTTTGGTCGGTATCAATGGTCCAGGATGTAGCCAGGGATGGTTTTAACGAACGTGTTGCATCCGTTTCAAGTAACGTATTATATAACTGACGAACCGGCCAAATGATTGGTAGGCTTTTGGAAAAGGCAGGATCTAATGAAGCAATAACAGCCGATTCGTTATACCGGAAATAATCTTCGCGAACACTATTCGAACGACAACCCTTCCCTAATACAGCAGTGAGAAAAAGCAAAAGCAGCAAACGTCCCCCTCGATGAGGGCATCTTGTTAAATATTGATAAAATGGAATCAAGAAGCGAAAAAGCAATTAATTTCATGCCAAGTTATTTAATGTTATGCGATCAACCCTCGACTATTCCTTGATTTTTTTCTTTTTGTTACTCGGCCCCTCCTTGGCAACCCATGGTCAATCCTTCAAGC
>JBJTXG010000258.1:0-2560 GCA_046082125.1 Ferruginibacter sp.
TACCATCAAGCCTCGGCATTTATGCCGGGGCTTTTTGCTGGATGCGAACAAAGCTTGCTTTGATGAGCATGTAAGCAAAAAGCCAAAATCGGTGTAACGAGCAAGGCTTGATGGTATTTAGCGCCCCCCATTTAGGATGTCCGAGCGTAGCAAGGTCAAAGCACCCTTTACTTTTCAGAAAATTTGCTACTATAAATATTGTGGATTAAATGTCTTTCATTGTAACATGCAAAAATAAAAGTGAGCGAAGCGAACCAAGTTTTTTCTGTATTTGCCAACCCATTTAGGATGACCGAGAGACGAACTGTTTTAATTTTTCTCAAAGGTTAAGTAATCGATTCCACCGATGCCGCCACTTACATCCTCGAGTCTGATTTTGGAATCCGTGCGTTCTATAACGTGCCAGTCATCACTGATATCGACAAAATCAGCCGGGGTTGTAAAATTCAAAACCAATTTAGTACCCGAATCATCGGGTTGGGTAATCTAGGTTCCGATAACCGGTTGACCGGCCTTGACTGCTGTAACGACATTAGCGGATAAGAAGGAAAAGGCATAACCGGCAAAATTGGCTGTTTCATCCTGACCACTATCATTGTACAGTGTGACTCGCCAGGTGCCGGATGTAATGGTCCTGTTCTCCGTAGCTGGATCAATCGTATTTTGAATCGAATCATCATGTCGGCATGAAATAAGTGAAATAATAAGCATGACAGTAAGCCAAAAAAATGACGTGTATTGTTTAGATACCATAATTACTAGTTTGAGATTAAGCTAAAATTTACCTATTTTGTCAAGACCAAAAAACATACCAAATTCATGGCCAAGCACTTTTTTGTTCTCATTTGTCTTTTTTCCAGTCATTTGGCCCTGATGTCACAGTCGGTATATCAACGCGGCTATCGCTCCATCACATTCAATGATCCATCCCGCTCCGGAAGGGCCATTGCCACCGATATTTATTATCCTGCCAACACGGCGGGAACAAATGTACCCGTTGCTTCGGGCACAACCCGATTTCCGGTGGTAGTATTCGGACATGGATTTTCATTGCCTGCATCAGCGTATACCAAACTTGCCGATACCCTTACCCGAAATGGCTACATCGCAGCTTTCCCAACGACAGAAACCGGCTTGGCCCCATCTCATGACAACTTCGGAAAGGATATAAGTTATCTCTGCACGGCTATTATCCAACTAGATGGCGATCCCACCTCTTTTCTATATCAACGGGTCACCTCAAAAGCAGCCGTGGGTGGTCATTCCATGGGCGGAGGATGCAGCTTTTTAGCGGCCGCTTCGGGTAACGCCAATATCCAAGCCTTATTCAATATGGCAGCTGCAGAAACCTCCCCTTCAGCAACTACTGCAGCTAGCTCCGTCAATATACCAACGCTTATTTTTTCGGGAAGTAATGACTGTATAGTGCCTCCGGCTACCCAACAAGCAATGTATAACAATATTCCGGGTAGCTGTAAATCACAGATCACCATCACTGGCGCTACCCACTGTCAAATCGCTGATAATAATTTCACCTGTGTATTTGGTCAAATCAGCAGTGGTTGTAACAGTTCTCCTATCAGCGTGAATACCGTTTATTCAAAAACAGCGGACCTGTTGATTCCTTTTTTAGATTATACATTAAATGGTAATTGCCTGCGTGGTGTTGACTATGTAAACAAATTAAGTACCGCTACTGGCGCAACAGCCGTTACAAATTGTCCTGTTCCAAACTGCGCCATTTTGCCAGTACGTATTCGCCATTTTTCTGGATATTTCTCCAAAAAGGTTCAACTGTTCATTGAAGCGGAAGCCCATTCTAATGCACCTGATCCGATTGATGTGGAGAAGAGTTTGGATGGCATCCACTTCAAACCATGGAAAACGGTGACTGTGATAGATGCGACTACGTCTATACTACTGACTGATGAGACCTTTTTCTCACCGTTTAGTTTTTACCGATTGAAAACCAACCAAACATCATCTCCGGTTTACTCAAGTGTCGTCGCCATTCGTACGAGTGAAATACCAACTGCCCTGATATTGACTAATCCATTGAGAGATCATACCTTATCATTAAAAATGCAGTCGGCATCCCCGGAAATACTACAAATCCGAATTTTTACGAATGACGGAAAATGCATCCTTCAAAAAAACAGGTCGATTGGAGCGGGCACATCGGTCTTGTATTTTGAACTACCCACCTATTTGTCCGGTCATTGTATTCTTGAGTATTCTTCACTGAAGAGCCAACAGGCCAAACATCTGTCGTTTTTTAAAGGGCGTTAAGGTACAATCAGTGTCGAGTTAAATAGATAGCCATCGGGTGAAATAATTTGTAATACATAGCTTCCCGCTAATATCCGCGGTGCTTGCCATTCGAAAATTTGATCACCCTATGATTTTAACCTATTTTTCCAAAGCAAAAAAACCGATGTGAATAGCTGTTTGTAACGAACGAATCGCATTTTTTTGAGATTTTACATGCAAACGCAATCTCGACCTCAACATCTGTAGTCTGTTTTCAATCTGAATCTTGATTTATAACATGATTTTCAAT
>JBJTXG010000259.1:0-2050 GCA_046082125.1 Ferruginibacter sp.
TGATCAGTTCTACCCGCATACGGGAAGCCCTTTTACATCACGACATTCAATCAGCCAATCAGCTGTTGGGGTATCCATTCTTTTTTACCGGGACTGTGGTGCATGGCAACAAGATCGGTCGAACCTTAGGGTATCCCACTGCTAATTTAAAAATGTCCTGCGACGATAAAATTGTTCCCGGTAATGGAATCTATGCTGTTTTTGCACAGCCGGATGGGTACGCTAGTCCGTTTCAGGGTATGATGAGTATCGGTTTCCGTCCTACAGTTGGGGGCACCCAGCGCGTCATCGAAGTGAATCTATTTAATTTTAATGATGACATATACGATCTTGGGCTTACTGTACATGTAATGCATTATTTACGGCAAGAGGTAAAATTCAGTGGCTTGCCAGCGTTGGTTGAACAAATGCACTTGGATAAAAAGAAAACACTCTCGTTGCTGCCTACACAGCTGTACTCTTAATTATTTTGGCGACCAATTCTTTCATCAATTCTCCATCGGAAGTTCCAGGATCTCCAACCCCCACTGATCGGAGGTTGTATTCATGCAACATTAGAAGAATTTGCTCCAGGCCTGCATAACCGTATAAGTTTGCGGCGGATTGATATTCCTTGACAGCAAAAGGCGGCACACCTATGATCGTTGCCAATGGAGCAGAGGGCCCCGCACCAAAAACCAACATAGCCTTGCTAAAAAAACTATACAAGGTGGGTAAGACAAGTTGTATGGGTGCCGATTTAGGATTGGATTCGAAATACTGTACAATTTGCAGGGCTTTAGCTAATTGACCCTGCGCCAATGCTCGTTGCAATTCAAATGGATTGTATTCACGACTGATGCCTATAAAAGCCTCAATATGGACCTCATTGATCATCTCTTGTTCACGCACATTCAGCATGAGCTTATCCAATTCATTGGCCATCCGACTCAGGTCGTCTCCTACATGATCAATCAAAAGCGACAACGCTTTTGGGTCCATTTTACGTTTGTGACCTTGAAGCCATTGTTCTGCCCAGGCGTGTAATTCATTGGCGTAAAGTTTACGTGTGGTCAGTACCACCCCTTTTTCTTTCACCAATTTGCTAAAACGTTTTCGGGCATCGAGTTTTTTATCCTTATAACCGACGATCAACACGGTAGAGGCGGTGGGTTGTTCCAAATAGGATTCTAGCTTCTCCAAATCCTTCATTGCTTGTGCCTCTCGTAATAATACAACCTGCCGCTCAGAAAACATGGGGTATCTCCTGCAAGCATTAACTAATTCAGTCCACTGGCAGTCTTTACCATAAAAGACCATCAAATTAAAATCCCGCTGTTCCGGCGCGAGCAAATAGTCGGGTGCTGCCGTCATCAACTGCTCTATAAAATACTCTTCTTCGCCTTCCAGCCAGTAGAGAGGCCCGGTTTTACCGGATTGCCAGGCCTTCATGATCTCATCTGGTTTCATGATTGCTAAGATACAGCCTTTCAGCTAGTTATGGTCCTACGCTGAGCGGGCCGTCTACCAGCAGTTGACTAAGATTTTAAGGATCATTCGTTAAAATGATCTAAAACAGTTCTAATTGTCAGCAATTGAATGTGCCGGATTGAGGTACTTTGTGTCAAATACTCAAACTCATTCAAATGACAAATCAATCAATGGAAAATCAACCCAACCAATCAAAAAATTGGATCATCGCGGCACTTGCCCTGGCCTTACTAGGTTCTTGGGCTTATATGCTCATGGATCGAAAGGACAAACAAGATACGATTGAGAAGCAGCAAGCCAGCATTACGAACCTGGACGCAGCTAAGTTGAGGCTTCAATCGGCATTTGATGAGAGCCTTACTCGACTAGATTCCTTAGGAAATTTTAATGAATCCTTGCGTACCGAAATTGGCGGACTAAAAAAAGACATCGATACTAAAAAGGCGGAGATACGGAAGATCTTAAAAGACAAAAATGCCAAACAGGCTGATCTCGAAAAGGCCCGTCAACTCATCGCCGAATTGAATGATCGGATTCTGAATTTGGACGCCGAAGTGGCCCGCCTGACCGGTGAAAACAA
>JBJTXG010000260.1:0-8003 GCA_046082125.1 Ferruginibacter sp.
GGTGCCATTGAACAAGATGCCGATCTGGTTATGTTTTTGTACCGTCCGGAATATCATGATGTGAACCAGAATGAACACGGCGAAAACAACAAGGGAGAAACGTATGTCAAAATCGCTAAACACCGGAATGGCAGTCTGGAAACAATCAAACTCAAGGCGCTGTTGCATATTCAGAAATTCATCGAAACCGACGAGTTCGATCAGGAAGGGGGCGGTCAATCCTACGGAAGCTGGAAACCCGTTTCTGATGTAGGCGGCGGTGGTTCGCGGTTGTTTATTCAGCGTGAAAGCAGCATGAATAATGAACCATTTGATGAGGATTCGCCGATTTAGTTGTAGAACGATGGTGCCTTCGATAAAAACTTTGTCCATTGGATACCCCCCGTTTTTTTATTGAACAGATGCCGGATTCCGGTACTCTGGCAGACTTACCGGAAGAGGCTGCCCGGCATGCGGTGCAATCCTTACGCATGCAACCGGGAGAAGCGTTGTTGTTATGTAACGGATGCGGCCGGCTTGCCGAAGCGGTCATAACAGAAACGAATAAACGCCGTTGCGGAGTCCGGGTTGGGACCATCCATTGGATTGATCCGCCTGTCCGCCGGGTTGTGATGGCGGTGTCTCCGTTGAAGCAAGCAGCGCGGTTTGAGTGGTTTCTGGAAAAAGCAACAGAGCTGGGCGTACAAGCCATAGTTCCTATTCTCTGCAGCCGGACCGAAAAAACCAAGCTGCGAACAGACCGCCTACGTGCTATTCTGATCAGCGCCATGATTCAATCCCAACAGGCATGGTTACCCGAACTGCGCGAACCTGTTTCGTTCATGTCGTTTGTGGCGAATTGCCCGAGTGACCAAAAGCTGATTGCCCATTGTGAGGCAGCCGCTGAAAAAAAACAGCTTGCTCAATTGAGCAGTCACGATAAGGTATGCATGCTGATTGGACCGGAAGGAGACTTTACGTCGGACGAGATTGCCTCAGCGATCAACAATGGGTTTCAGCCGGTTACGTTAGGAGATAACCGATTGCGCACCGAAACCGCCGCCTTAAGTGCTGCGGTTTGGCTCACATGTCGGCATTGAATCAGTGTATCTTATGAATCTTTCGGAAGCACGGGTTCGTTGAGTTCCACCACTCGTTTTTTATCGACTTTCTTACGCATGACCATGTTCAGCATTTCTACCATAAACGAAAAGGCCATACCAAAGTAGATGTAATTTTTCAAGTGTAATTCATGTGCTTTTTCCGAATCCCATCCTTCAATCACCAGGCTTAATCCGATCATCACCAGAAACGACAACGCCAGCATTTTTAACGTAGGATGTTTATGGATGAAACCCGAAATGGCCGGACTGAAACGGAACATCACAATCATGGCAATGATAACGGCCGCAATCATGATTTCGAGATGTTTGGCTGTACCGCCCGCGGTGATAATGCTGTCGAATGAAAATACGGCATCGATGATCAGAATCTGACCAATCGCAGCCGAAAAGCTTAATCCTTTTTTTTGACCTCCGGCCGCTTCCGCCGACTCGCCTTCTAGCTTTTGGTGGATTTCCATCACCGATTTATAGATCAGGAATAATCCGCCACCTAGCATGATCAGACTGGCCAGGTCAAAAGACTTACCCATGACCGTTAGCAAGGCATTTCCTTTCTGGCTTAACAGCCAGCTCAATCCGAATAACAGCAGTGATCGGGAGAGAATCCCGGTAAACATCCAGGTCATCCGTGCTTTCTGCTTTTCTTTTTCCTCCGATAAACGACTCAGAATGATGCTCACAAAAATGACATTGTCGATGCCCAGTACTACTTCCAGCACCACCAGTACTAAAAAACTCATAATGCTATCCGCCGTCAAAAGATGTTCCATGATGTTTGTTTAGGTATGCAAAGATATTACGAACAATGAAAGGTCCCTCATAAATGAATCCGGTCCAGAGCTGAACGAGACTGGCGCCGGCTTGTTGTTTTTCCGTCACATCCGCCCCGGTGAAAATACCCCCACTGCCGATGATGGGTATAGACGGTTGTAGTTGATGGATGAAGCTAATCAGATCCGTGCTTTTTGTGCGCAGCGGTTTTCCGCTCAATCCACCGGTACCAATTTGCTCCAACGTATCTTGATTGGTTGTTAGTCCATGTCGGTCAATCGTGGTGTTACTCACAATGAGACCATCATAGGTATTGTTTTCCCACAGCGATAAGATGTCAAGCACTTGCTCACGCGCAAGATCCGGCGCTATCTTCAGTAAAATCGGCTTTGGTCCCGACAGGTGTGAAGGGCTCTGACGGAGGGTATTAAAAATCGTTCGTAAGGCTTCTTTCTCCTGCAGGTCGCGCAGTCCGGGTGTATTTGGACTGCTGACATTCACTACAAAATAATCGACAAACGGATGCAGGGCCTCCAAACAATACCGATAATCAGTTGCAGCCTCTTCAGCTGGTGTGTTTTTATTTTTTCCGATGTTACCTCCAATGATCAGCGTAGTGTGTGGATTATGTTGTCGCCAGGCTGATAAACGTGCTGCAATGATAGCGGCCCCGTCGTTATTGAATCCCATGCGGTTGATCAGGGCCTGATCGCTGGGCAATCGAAAGAGTCGTGGTTTAGGATTACCTTCCTGTGGGCGCGGCGTGACGGTACCAATCTCTACAAATCCAAAACCCAACGCCTGCAGTTCAGAGAGGTAGCGGGCATTTTTGTCAAAACCGGCTCCCAAGCCAATACCATTACGAAAGGTCAATCCAACACAGGTTTTTGGCGAATGGGTGTTTGCTTGCGCATACCGACGAATCAAAAAGCCAATTACGGGTATACGTAAGAGAATCCGAAAACAACCCATAGCCAGGGCATGGGCGCGCTCCGGTTCGAACCGAAAAAACAACGGACGGAAAATAGCATACACGGTTCACGAAATTAACACATCCAACAGAATCATCGCTGCTACTCTTTTCAAACGCCCAGATTGTGGTACCTTCAAACAGCCAAAAACGTACTTGACCATCTCCTTAATTTTACCATCATGCAGGAAGCATACATCATAGCCGGTTACCGAACGGCGGTTACAAAAAGTAAAAAAGGAGGGTTTCGTTTTACCAGACCCGACGATCTGGCCATTGACCTGATTCGTGGGTTGATGCAGGCTGTTCCGGAACTCGATGCCGCTGAAGTTGATGATGTGATTGTAGGTAACGCCGTGCCGGAAGCCGAGCAAGGACTTCAATTTGGACGGTTGATTGCCGGTAGCGCGCTGGGTGCCAACGTGGCCGGGTTGACCATCAACCGGTATTGTGCCAGTGGACTGGAGAGCATTGCAATCGCCACGGCGCGTATTCGAACCGGAATGGCTGATTGTATCATCGCCGGAGGTACTGAAAGTATGAGTCTGGTGCCCACAGCCGGTTGGAAAACAGTACCCGCCTACAGCATCGCGCGCAATGAACCCGATTATTTTTTGTCGATGGGATTGACTGCCGAGGCGGTAGCCAGTGAATATGCCATTTCCCGGGAAGACCAGGATTTATTCAGTGTAGCTAGTCATCAAAAAGCCGCCAAAGCGATTGCCGCTGGCGTTTTCAAAGAAGGCATACTTCCGATTACGGTCAACGAGGTATATGTGGATGCATCCAATAAGCGAAAAGAACGTTCGTTTGTGGTAGATACGGATGATGGCGTTCGTGCTGATACTAGTATCGAAGCATTGTCTAAACTGAAACCGGCCTTTGCAACGGCGGGTTCGGTAACGGCCGGCAATTCGTCGCAAACCAGTGACGGCGCGGCTTTTGTGATTGTGATGAGCGAACCCATGATGAAACGACTGAACCGGAATCCGATTGGACGCCTCGTGAGTTGTGCCGTGGTGGGGGTGGAGCCCCGCATCATGGGTATTGGTCCGGTGGAAGCGATACCCAAGGTGCTCAAACAAACTGGGTTGAACCTGAACGACATCGATCTCATTGAACTCAACGAGGCCTTTGCGTCGCAGTCGCTGGCGGTCATACGCGCGCTGGATCTTAATCCCGATACCCTAAATATAAACGGAGGCGCTATTGCGCTGGGTCATCCATTGGGCTGTACCGGTTGCAAACTCACTGTACAGATCCTGCATGATCTTAAACGACTCAATAAACGCTACGGACTGGTAAGTGCCTGTGTGGGTGGGGGACAAGGAATAGCCGGCGTAATTGAACGACTGTAGGCAAGTTCAAGACGAAATGGAAAAAAAGGTCGATTGTTATCGTATTCTTTTTGAAAAGTCGGTTCGTGAACGAAAAGTTTTTTCGATAGCCCATAACCCAGCCATCCTCCACTGGCTCTCATTCACAAACAGTCATGTTGAGATGAAAATTGGTTGTCGCCGATTTTTGCAACAAGGTTACAATTTGTATATTTGCAACATTGTTTCAAATCATGCGTCCTTCAATACAAATCCGTTGTTTGCTGTTACTTGTCCTGCTTGCAGGCGGATTTTCAGCAGCTCAGGCACAGCCCTGTACGCTTTCCCTTTCGGGGCATGTGGAGGATGCTGATACCAAGGAGAAGCTGGATGCCGCAACCGTACTATTGGAAGGCAAGGGAAGCATGGTGCTTACGGATGCCCGCGGTGATTTTCAGTTTCATGATCTCTGTCCAGGCACGTATACCTTGCGAATAACGCATATTCATTGTGATTCGTTGGTTATGACGGTAGTTCTGCAACACGATAAACACGTGGACTTCCTTTTACCACATGCCAAAAATGTGCTTCAAACCGTCACCATGGAGTCGAAGATGTTGATTCCGGTTGATGACCGGAATACGCTGACGGGACAAACTTTACAAGAAACACGTGGGTTAAGTATCAGTGAAGCCCTGAGTAAAATTCCGGGCATTGTGTTGTTACAAACAGGAACCAACAATGCCAAACCGATCATCCATGGGTTACACGGGAACAGGGTAATAACGGTAAACAACGGTATTCGCCAGGAAGGACAACAATGGGGCAATGAGCATGCACCGGAAATAGATCCGTTTATTGCCGATAAACTCACCTTGGTGCAGGGCGTGGATGCGCTTCGTTATGGATCCGATGCAATTGGGGGCGTGTTGCTCATTGAACCGAGGCCATTGCGCTTCGCTCAACAAAAAAGTCGTACCGAACTACATGCCGGGTATTTTACCAATAATCAGCAGTATGTGCTTTCGGGTATCCATGAACGTTCGGTTCGGTCGCTGCCTGATCTGAGCGTTCGGATACAGGCAACCTTAAAACAAGGCGGTAATGCTGCCACACCCAACTATCGTTTGAACAACACCGGTCTGCATGAAATCAATGGCTCGTTCACGGTGGGCTATCGGAAAAACCGGTATAGTACCGAATTATATGGCAGTCGGTTTCAAACCCGCATTGGTATTTTTACCGGTTCGCATATTGGTAATTTTTCGGATCTGCTTCAAGCGATCCAGTCTTCGCAACCCGATGCTACTTTTCTTGGACAAAAAACCTATTCCATTGCCCGACCCCGGCAAGAAGTCACGCATACATTGGTTAAATGGAAACAGGCCTACCGCTTTTCAAAAGGGAAAATCCAACTGCTCGTATCTGGACAACAAAACGATCGCAAAGAATTTGATGTCGTTCGCAGTTCGTCGAATACCAAACCGCAAATGGATCTCACCATCACCACAATGGCCGAGGATTTTTTGTGGGAATACCCGCTGAAAAAAAATCAAACCCTCATGCTGGGATTGAATGGTTTGCAACAACAGAATGTTTATTCCGGCCGCTATTTCATTCCCAACTTCACGGCCTTTTCGGGTGGTATTTATGGCTTATACAAGTGGCAAACAAAGCAGTGGGAATTTCATGCGGGGGCACGGATGGATCATCGGCAACTTGCTACCCGTCGGTTACCCGTTAATGGCGATACGGTCGACAATGCGTTTCGGTTTTCCACACAGGCCGCTACGATGTATATACAATACAAGCCTGCCTTTATTCATGATTTGAGTTGGAGTATACAGGTTGGTTGGGCAAGCCGGTCACCGCATGTCAATGAATTGCTTTCAAATGGTATTCATCATGGCACCGCCACCTACGAACAGGGCGATCCTTTCCTTCGTATCGAACGATCGATCTCCATACAATCCAACCTGGTTTATGAGAACCATGCTCATACTGTTCGGATGGAGCTCGGGGGTTATTGGCAGCAAATCCGCGATTTCATTTATCTCTCACCGCAACCCGATTCGCCCGTGTTGACTAATGCCGGTGCATTCCCTAAAATGGTATACCGTCAAACCGATGCGCGGTTGGCCGGAATCGATGCCGTTGTTTCGGTTCATCTGACTCGCTCACTTACAACGGATTGGCAAGGTTCGATGCTTCGGGCTACGGATCGTGCCCGATCCACCTGGATGATCCTGATGCCGGCTGATCGGCTCAAAAATACCTGGAAGTATTCGTTTGCCAATGGGAAGAAATTTAGCGATACCTATGTTTCATTAGAAGCACAGCATGTATTTCGACAAGTGCGTATACCCGACATAAGCAGCGGGATAAAAGATTATAAAACACCGCCGAATGCATACACCTTATGTCATGCACATGCCTCCACCACCCGAAAAATGGGTGCACATACGGTGACGGTAGGTGTTTCCGTACGCAACCTGTTCAATACGGTCTACCGTGATTATCTAAACCAGTTTCGGTATTTCACGGATGAGCTTGGCCGAAACATACAAATCCGGTTCACAACTATTTTTTAATCATAAATCATCAACTCAAACCAACATGAAACACATGACCCAATCCCTCCGACTGACAACAGCTGCCATTTTATTTTCAGTGGCACTGTTTTCCTGCAAAAAAGAAACTCCCGAAGCGAATGATGAGGAAGTTATCACTACGGTGCTTGTCAAACTCACACCGGTCACCGGCGGCAATGCCGTTTCTTTTTCTTACGAGGATTTGGATGGGCCTGGCGGAAATAATCCGGTTATTCAACCGATCAGTTTACAGGCCAACAAAGCCTATACGGCTTCCTTGTTGGTCCTCAACAAAACGGTCAATCCGGCCGATACCGTTTCCAACGAGATTTTGGCTGAAGCTGATGCGCATCGGTTCTATTATGAACCCTCAGCCGGCTCCAATATAAATGTTGCCGGTTTAGATACGGATGGCAATGGAGTACCATTAGGTTTGAACAGCGTCTGGAATGCCGGCAACGCCGGAACTGGAACGATGAAAATTACACTGCGCCATTATCCGGGTACACCTCCAAACAAAGAAGCGTCGGATCCAGTGAACAGCACCAAGTCGTCAACCGATATTGAACTGACATTTAATACAACGATTCAATAGCATTCACTCTATGAAATCAAAGGCCCGCGCAAGCGGGCCTTTGTTATGCATCAAATTCTTTGGGTTCATGGAGTCGGTAATCCGGGTCATAGCTAACAAAAAAGCGCATGTAAATAACGCGACTCAGTCGCATCAGCCAGGGTTGAAGTAAAACCAGCGTGATACCGTTAAATATCAACCAGTGAAAAATGCTGTTGTCTTCTACCGAAATACCCAACAGCACCCACCAGGCAACCAGCGTGGAGACGGATAATGCTACAGTGAGCGCATAGCTGACGTAGCCGGTGCCATACCAGAATCCGGTTTCCATTTCATAACGCTGTCGACAAACGGGACATTCCTCATGCATATTGAAAATATGAGACAATGACATTTTTCGGTATGCATTCGCGTCTTTGAACATTTTTCCGGTTCGGCAACGGGGGCAGCGCATGGCAAAAATGCTCCAGAAATAATTGGGTACTCGGTTGGTTTTTGTAGGATACATAGTTCGAAGCTATGGGAGATGATGGTTATCGGTAGTAACGTTTGTTACACGGAATCGTTGCTGTTTATTTCTTTTTTCCGTTCGCCGATTTGTTGCCGCCACATGGCATAATATAACCCTCGCTCCTGAAGCAGTGAGTCGTGCTTGCCCGTTTCAGCTACAGCACCTTT
>JBJTXG010000261.1:0-3051 GCA_046082125.1 Ferruginibacter sp.
GTTGGCACAGTTTACTGGCGCCTGATCAGAACCGTTTACAGACCAGGTTATGGTTTGTGTTGAACCGGCTTGCCAGCTGATACCGGTTGTGTTCGGTGCGGTAACAAGAGTAGGTCCTGATGTTCCGTTGACCGTTACCACCATATTGTCTGAAGCCGTACCACCACCAATATTATGGTTGTCACGAACGGTGAAACGGAAATTAAGGTTCCGTTGAACAGAAGGCAAAACTTCCCACTGGAAGCCATTGGCTCCGGTAAGGATGTATTGCAAGGATGGATATAATGTTGTTGGATTGGTTGTTGGAGAATAAATGCGGAACATAGGACCAGTCGTAGCGGTCGCAGAAGGGAACGCCGTACCGGACGTTCTGTTGTCAATTTGTTCCCATACGTAGGTAAGTACGTCGGCGGCATTACCATCGGAACCGGCTCCAGTCAATGCAAAAGGTGTTGATCGTGGAATGATGTAATCAGCACCGGCACTGGCAGTAGGAATCAGGTTACCTGTAGGCACGGCTACGGCGCAGCTGTTACCATTGCCATTGTACATGTAGGTGGTAATTTGCTCAATGTTTTTACAATGAAAATGATCGATACTGTGGTCAGCAACGTCAGTAGAACCGGTAATTCCGGCGTACCCCATGATGGTTACACCGCTTCCAGGTTCCATGTTCACACCGGATCCCTCGGTTTGAAAAGAGAACGTATGGTTTCCACCCATTTGGTGTCCCATCTCATGAGTAAGATAATCAATCACATAAAAGTCGAGTAAAGATGGGTTGCTGTAAACAGTCCATCCAAGTCCTTTTGATCCGTTCGTACACACACAACCAATACAACCGGCGTTTCCATTATCAGAACCTTTGCTTTGGGTATGTCCAATATCGTAATTGGCATTTCCAACGCGGGTATTGATAGCTGTTTGGTTGGCTGCACCGGACGGATTGTTCGGATTAGCAATCGGATCTGAGGAGGCCGTCAGGTAAATAATAGTATCATTGTTAGGAATCAGTACGAGTCGTAACGAAAAATCAGTTTCAAAAACGCCATTGGCTCTCGTCATCTGTGCGTTCTGTGCAATCAATACTTTGCCTTTGCGCTGAGCATCGGTTGTTTCGGTGCCATCCAGGAAGTGATTGGAAAATTCGGCGCCGGAAAGTAAGGCCAACCGATAGGTCCGTAATGTTGGCTGATTGGCGTTGGTTGGACGTTGCGTATTGGTCGATTCAAGGGAAGGGAATGATTCCGTCAGGCAGTTGAAACTGGTGTGTACGTTCATGGCATCCCTTGATGATACACGATAATATTGATTTTCGATATGGTCGATATACACAGTGGCTTGGTTGGCATACCGAATCATGGCGTTGGTACCATTCGGTGAAAGGTCAAAACGAACAGACGCGCCGGGGTTATCGATTCCCTTACCGTAGAAAGAATAGATGCCCGGGTAACGGGCCGACAGATTTTCATGCATGACCGGTGCTTGTACAACGCTGAAACGTTCTAGCTGACCAGACGCATTTGGAAACGATACGATTGTACCGGATTGCGTTACATCCACCCGACGCTCGTGTGGTGCATTGCGTACCGTTTGTGAAAATGCGTTCAAGTCCAGTGAGAAGATGCGAAAATCTTTTGGCATCCGTGATCCGTTGACCAGTTGGGCATTGAAACCGGAGAACCCGGCAGAGTTCCAGTACTGTTGTGCCTCACTGTTTTGGATAAATGAAAACAGCAGCGCAACAATCGATAACGTGTACAGTTTTTTCATGTGAAGTTTTTTAACGTTCGCAAACAGCCGATTTTCTTGCCAATTGAAAGAAAAACAACCAGCATTTGCGTTAACCTTTTTTTATTGCGTGCCAAATGTAGTGCAAATGGGTACGTCGCCCAAATAAAAAGAAGGTCAAATGGTCGTTCAAAAAACAACAAAAATATATCTGAATTAAAGTATATCTAATGTGGCCTGTACCGTCCATTCCGCATAGCGGGATGCTATACGTTTGGAATAACTCAGGAAATCAACCGAGGAGTCATTGCCGGCCTGATCGGAAATGGTGCGAATGACCCAAAATGGAGTTTGATACGCATCGCAAACCTGGGCTACAGAAGCGCCTTCCATCTCCACGCACAATACATCCGGAAGGGCTTCCCGAAGACTATTTTTGGCTGCATTGGTGGAGAAAAACTGGTCGCCACTGGCAATCGAACCGACTAATATTCGCGCAAGAGGATTATTAAAAGACTTCGCGAGAGGTGACAAAATATGTTCCTTGAAACGAGCATCCGTCCAAATGGCTTTCATAGCATCATGCAATGGCTTAACCAATTGAGGATCGGCATCTATGGCTATTTTTCCGGTTAATGGTATTTCAAACTGACGAATGATTGGTCTGGCATCCAAATCATGCTGATAAAACCGGTTACCGATAACCAAATCGCCGATACGGAGCGTAGGATTGATGGCACCGGCCACACCGGTAAATAAGATGGCCGTCACGCCGAAACGCTCGATTAACGTTGTGGCGGTAATGGCTGCGGCCACTTTACCCCATTTGGAAAATACAACAACAACCGATCGGCCGTTGATAGATCCTTGGTGATAGGTTCGTCCACCAAATTGTTGTTGTTGTTCCACCTGCATCATTGCCAAAATACCGTCTATTTCTTCCGGCATGGCTCCCAGGATGCCCAGTACTTTTTTCCCTGTTGGTTGCATGTGATGTGGGTTGTTTTGCTTCAAAAGTACCAATTACGGGAACAGTGGTTGTCAACTCCTTTTTTTTATCTGAATTGCCAGTCGTAATTTGCCGCACAACAATTTGTCAATATGGACCTCGTATTTAATAAAAATGAAGATGCCAACCGCACGGCCTGGGCCGGTGTCCGACAAAAGCTAGATCAAATTGCGTTGGGTGGTGGCGCAAAAGCCATTCAGAAGCAAAAGGAAAAAAATAAACTGACGGCCCGTGAGCGCATTGGTCTTTTATTGGATGAGGACAGTTATTTCGTTGAAATAGGCGCATTTGCCGGTTTTGAAATGTACGAG
>JBJTXG010000262.1:0-7678 GCA_046082125.1 Ferruginibacter sp.
GCTCAAAGCGCAAAACGCGCGCAGCCAAGGCATCAGGACTGCTGACATTCCGCACAAAAGGACGCAAGTACTGCGGGGTGAACGACAAGGTAATCAGGTCGGTAGTGGGCACGCGCTCCATGCAATGAGGCGTTGCCGCTAACCGGCATTGATCACAATCCGTTTGTTTTTCAGTGCAGTACGCATTACCGGCTACACAAAAACGAAGCATCAGATAGGGCTCCGTATGGTCTGCAGGTGTGCACGCATATCGAAGGAACGCCATGTCTTCAAAACGATGACCATGGGTTTTGGGAAAACGGGTGACGGTATAATGCACCGATCCGGGAATAGACCGGTCGGTGTGCTGGATAGGTGCAAGACCGGGCAGGGAATCGTGGTGAAACGAGGCCGAATGAAAAAAAGCCGGTAATGGGAAATCCTGGGTACTCATGAGGGGGCAAAGATACCATTGTTTTGGTCGGATGAAAAGGTTTGTTTAACCCTTTCGAAAACCTGGCATCCCATGGGAAAAAAGACCATAAAATACCCAATCGTTTTCCTGTAAACCCCTTTATTTTTCAGTACATTTGCCCGTATTTAATAATTCGAAAACGACGCAGAAAAAAAACAAGATGTCCACCAAAAATGAGATCCTCCCGTCCGACATGCCACAAGGCTATAGTGCAGACAGTATTCAGGTATTAGAAGGCCTCGAGGCCGTTCGAAAAAGACCCGCCATGTACATCGGTGACATCGGGGTTAAAGGCCTTCATCATCTAGTATATGAAGTGGTCGATAACTCCATTGATGAAGCGCTGGCCGGCCATTGTAAACACATTTACGTTACCATCAACGAAGACAATAGTATTACCGTAGAAGATGATGGTCGTGGTATCCCAACCGGGATGCATTCAAAAGAAAACCGGAGCGCCCTGGAAGTGGTGATGACGGTTTTGCATGCCGGCGGCAAATTCGATAAAGGATCGTATAAAGTATCCGGCGGTTTGCATGGTGTGGGGGTGAGTTGCGTGAACGCGCTCAGCACCAAACTGCATGTCACGGTAAACCGAGATGGAAAAATATTTGAGCAGGAATACCATATCGGACATCCCCAATATCCTGGTCGTGAAATCGGCACCTCTGATAAAACCGGTACCCGCGTTCAGTTCTGGCCCGACGGCAGCATCTTCTCTACTACCACCTACAATAAAGATATACTCGAGAATCGCTTGCGGGAACTCGCCTATCTCAACCGGAAGATAACCATCACCCTCACGGATCTGCGCGACAAGAATGATGCGGGTGATGCCTATAAAAAAACGTTTTACAGTGAAGGCGGTATTGTGGAATTTGTAGAGAGCATCGATAAAACGGCCAACCGGGCGTCACTGATACCTAACACCATATACTGTGAAGGATACGATGAAAAAAATCATGTGGCCGTAGAAGTAGCCATGACCTACAACGCCAGCTACCAGGAACATATTTTCAGCTACGTCAACAATATCAACACCATCGAAGGTGGCACGCATGTTGCCGGTTTTCGTCGTTCAATCACCCGTGTATTTAAAAGCTACGGCGAAAAACAAGGGATGTTTGAAAAAGCCAAAGTGACCATAGAAGGCGATGATTTTAGAGAAGGTATCTCGGCTATTATCTCCGTGAAAGTGCCTGAACCCCAATTTGAAGGACAAACAAAAACCAAGCTGGGCAACAGTGAGGTTATGGGTATTGTAGATACCACGTTGAGTCGTGTATTGGAGGCCTATCTGGAAGAAAATCCACGAGATGCCAAAACAATCATTCAAAAAGTGATCCTGGCCGCACAGGCCCGTGCAGCGGCTAAGCGTGCCCGTGATATGGTGCAACGCAAAAGCGTACTAGTTGGAGGCGGATTACCTGGTAAACTGGCCGACTGCTCCGAAAAAGATCCCGGCAAATGCGAACTCTTTCTGGTCGAGGGTGACTCGGCCGGTGGTACAGCCAAACAAGGCCGCGACCGCAGTTTTCAGGCCATTCTGCCGCTTCGGGGTAAAATCCTGAATGTAGAAAAAGCCATGGAGCACAAAATTTACGACAACGAAGAAATCCGGAATATCTTCACGGCGCTCGGTGTTAAAATCGGCACCGCCGAAGATGCCAAGGCGCTCGACTTATCCAAACTGCGCTATCACAAACTCATCATCATGACGGATGCGGATGTGGATGGAAGCCATATCGCTACGCTGATCATGACCTTTATTTTCCGGTACATGAAAGAACTCGTGGAACAAGGTTATGTGTATATCGCTCAGCCGCCACTCTACCTCGTAAAAAAAGGAAAAGAGCAGGAATATGCTTGGAATGACGAGGAACGAAAAGGTTTGGTTACCAAAATCGGTCAGGGAAAAGATGACAGCGTCACCATTCAACGCTATAAAGGATTGGGTGAGATGAATGCCGAACAACTGTGGGAAACAACTATGAATCCCGCTACGCGCACCCTGAAACAAGTAACCATTGAAAGTCTTAGCGCCGCCGATGGTATTTTCAGCATGCTGATGGGCGATGAGGTTGCACCTCGGCGTGAGTTCATCGAATCACATGCCAAGTATGCGCGCATCGATGTTTAATTAATCATTTGAATAAACAAATCCTCATGCACACTCGTACTTGGCTGCTTGTCATCGCTTTGCTCACCACCCTCTGTGTCAACGCACAGCGGATCGTTATGGATTACGCCGGCCTTCGGATTAACAATCTCAAGGTCACCAAAAACACAACACCCGAAGCCTTATCAAAGGCGCTGAACGAATCACCGGAGCGATATGATCTTGCAAACACCATTTATTCATTCAAGAGCAAAGGCGTGCTGGCTTACTACAAACCCGGCACGGAACGCCTCACTCAAATTACCATTGAATTGATTCAACAGGAATTCGATTTTTCCTGTAATCAGGTATATTCCGGCGACTGTCTGATTCTTGGGAGAAGAGTTAATAGTGAAACCACCTTGGAGGAGATGCGAAAAATAAGAGGCATCCGGTTTCTGACCAACCCGGTTTACCAATATGAGGCTATGGTTGGTTCGTTGAAGTTGTATGTATTCACCATAGAACAAACGAAAGAACTGGAAGATATTTCGATCACTATTCCGTAATTCGTGCATGTTATTACTGATCATAATCAGTGCCCGTAGAGCAGCATGTGGAAAGATGCGCACAATAATTAAATCATAATTTGTTTTTTTTTCCTAGATTGTAACGTATTTGCACATATAAATAACCCATTACTCACTTTAAATTTAACAACATGTCAAAAATGATCACTGCGTATTGCATGAAAACCAAAGAGAAAAACGTACCCATGCAAGACGCTGTTATAAGTAAAACAGCCCGTGGCGGATACATGGCTCAGGGCCATGACGGAAAAGGCAATAAAATGACTACCATGCTGGGAGAAGCCGCTGCAGTACAAGCCATCAAAGATGGTGTTGCCAAAAAACAAGGCTGGTAAGTATATAAAAATGATTAGACAAGCCACCCAATGGGTGGCTTTTTTATTGAAAAGCATATCTTTAGCCTATTCTATGCTAAAATCGCTTCTTTTTCTGTTAGCCGCTAGCTTTATGATATCGTTTACACACGCACAATACGTGGTGAATGGCAATGCCACGCAAGACAATTGTCATTGTTATACCCTGACTCAAAATATTGGGAATCAGCAGGGCTCCGTTTGGAATAACACGCGCATAAATCTCAATCAATCATTCGATTTTACTTTTCAGGTTTTTTTAGGATGCACTGATAATAATGGCGCTGATGGCATCGCTTTCGTATTGCAACCAATCAGCACGAGTGTCGGTACCAGTGGAGGTGGCATGGGATTTCAAAATGTTGCACCGGCTGTTGGTATTACACTAGATACCTATCAAAACAGTAGTCCGGACAATGATCCTTATTACGATCATATCGCTATTCAACTCAATGGGAATATCAATCATAACTCGCCAAGTACCTTAACACCATTGACTCCTATCTCAGCAACAAGTGATAATGTGGAAGATTGTCAAAATCATAACTTACGAGTTACTTGGGATGCTACTACCAAGACCATGACTGTTTATTTTGACGGTCAGTTAAGAGTGAGTGCAGTAAATGATTTTACCAATACTGTTTTTTCCGGAGATCCCCTGGTATATTGGGGATTTACCGGTGCCACGGGCGGGTTATCAAATCTTCAGAAATTTTGTACTACGCTGACGCCTAATTTTTACTTTCTTCCTACCCAGACCAAATGCGTCAACGAGCCTATTACTTTTTATGATTCTACGGTGAGTTTTGCCGAACCGGTTATCAGAGTATGGAACTTCGGAGATGGCTCTCCAATTGTTACTGGCGTCACAAACCCTGTTCATACCTACACCACTGCCGGTGATTTCACCGCTACCCTTACGGTTACCAGTCCGGACGGATGTCAGGAAGTTTTCACTCAGACTGTTCATGTAGGCAGTAAACCCTTGGCAGACTTCAATTTCACCGGTGGCTGTGTCAATTCAAACGTACAATTTTTTAGTACGGCCAATGCTGGCATCAGTACTATTAATACTTGGTACTGGGATTTTGACAATAATGGGCAAACATCCACTATTCAAAACCCAGGTACGACTTATACAACGCCTGGTCCCAAAACCATCAAGCATTTTGTGAAATCGGTTGAAGGTTGTGCCTCCGACACATTGGTTCGGGTGATTAATATTCAACCCCGACCAACGGTGAATTTCAGTTTCACAGATTCTGTTTGTCTGGGAACACCAACTTTCTTTCAAGATTTATCAACCGTTACTGGTGGTACGATGAATTACTGGCAATGGACGTATGATGACAGCACGGGTATAGCTACCCAACAAAATCCCTTGCATGTTTTCACCACGGCAGGCAATCATACCGTTACCCTGGTCAGTTCTACCTCCGGATCGAATGCCTGTGCGGGCACTCCGGTTAGCCAAACAGTATACGTTAGTTCCAAGCCCACAGCGGGTGCTCGATGGGATACACTCTGTGAACGGCAGCCGGTCCGACTGCAAGACGCCTCCACATCTCCGGGCGGGGAAGCAATCACCGCTTGCTGGTGGGATTTGGGCAATGGAACATTTTCCAATCAATGCAATCCTACGCTGGTCTATCCGACGGCTGGACCGCGAACCATACGGCATGTGGTGACCAATGCCCGAGGATGCGTGTCGGATACTTTTTCTGTTACACGCACCATCGCTGATAAACCACGGGTTGATTTTACTTTCCCTAATCCGGTATGCAACGACAGTACGTTGTTGTTGACTGACGCTTCAACGGTAACCAACGGGACCATATCCGCATGGAACTGGATTTTCAATAATGCCAGTATCGGTTCAACCGCATCGGTAAACGGCACCTTCCCATTCGGAAACAATCAGGTAGGCCTTTCCGTTAGTAGCTCGCTGGGCTGTTTCAGTGATACGTTGTTCAAACCTTTCCGGCTTGTACGAAACCCTCGAATTCGCATGCAGTTCAATGATACCTGTCGGTATGCGCCTGTTTCTTTTTCGGCATCGGAATTTAGTCCGGCCATTGGCATACAGACTTGGAACTGGTCATTTGGCGACGGACAAACGGCCACATCAAACCCAACCACTCATGCGTATTCCAGTAACGGTGCTTACACGGTTTCGCTCTATGCAGTGTCAACAGAAGGTTGTCGTTCAGAAACCATTCGTGATCAGGTCAATATATACGGCACCAATGCCTTTGCCGGCAACGACACGATTGCGGCTGCAAATCAGCCTATCCAATTACTGGCATCCGGGGGCGTCAGTTACGAATGGACTCCGTCCACCGGACTCAATAATCCGAATATCCGAAACCCGATCGCTACTGTCACGCAGGATATTACCTATTATCTCAAAGCCTATACGCCGGCAGGCTGTGTCAGTTACGATACCATGAAGATTGTAATTTATGCCGGACCCGACATCTATGTTCCAACGGCATTCACACCCAATGGAGATGGACTCAACGATCAACTCGCTATCTTACCCATTGGTCTCCGATCATTCGATTACTTTACTATTTACAATCGATACGGACAGCTCGTCTTTACAACAAACAACAAAAATCAAAAATGGGATGGCCGGTACAAAGGCTTTCGTCAGGCGAGTGGTGCTTTTGTATGGGTAGCTTCCGGAACCGATTTCCGAAATAAACCCGTTTTTCGGAAAGGAACGGTGCTGTTGCTATATTAAGCATCTAATCTAACTCAATCACGGATTTATTCTTGAAAACACGTGCGCATGCATGCGGGCGATGTATTGGTAAATATCGTTCATCCCTTTAATGGCATCAACGACCAGCATACCATTTTTCCCAACCTGTTTCAATACGCCTCGATTTGTTCCTGTTTGCAGATAGTGCAGCAGCTTATTAAATAGTTCGCTTTGAAAGTACGGTGATTCGGGATTACCGATGAAATAACATTTAAGCACATTGTTTCTGAGTAACAGCTTTTCGAAGCCAAGTTCAATGGCTAGCGTTCGGCAACGCACCGTGGTGAACAGGTCTTCGGTTTGCGGTGGCACGGGGCCGAACCGATCGGTCAGTTCCTGGTGAAAAACCGTCAGTTCGGATTCATCCTCACAATGATCCAACCGGGTGTATAAACTCAATCGTTCGGTGATGCTTTCGACATAGGAATCAGGAATCAGGATTTCCAGGTCGGTATCAAAGCTGCAGTCTCTTACAAAATCATCCTGTTCGCTGATCTCCTCTTTAAACAAATCCCTGAAATCTTTCCGTTTCAATTCGCGAATGGCTTCATCCAGGATTTTCTGATACATTTCAAAACCGATTTCGGTGATGAATCCGCTTTGCTCGCCACCCAGTAAATTACCGGCGCCCCGGATGTCGAGATCCCGCATGGCGATTTGAAATCCGCTCCCCAGATCGCTGTATTGTTCAAGCGTGTTCAGACGTTTGCGGCTGTCAGGCGGCAAGGTGCTCATAGGTGGCGCGAGCAGGTAACAGAATGCCCTTTTGTTACTTCGTCCCACCCGACCTCGAAGTTGATGCAAGTCACTCAACCCGAATTGATGAGCATTGTTCACGATGATGGTATTTACATTCGGAATATCCACGCCACTTTCCACAATATTGGTACAAACCAGCACGTCATATTTTTTATCCATGAAATCGAGGATGGTATCTTCGAGCTGATCGCCTTCCATTTGTCCGTGTGCAAACGCTATCGATAGATCGGGGCACAGACCTTGAATTAGGCTTTTCATTTCTGCGAGACCGTTGACACGATTATGGATAAAGAATACTTGTCCTCCCCGCTCTGTTTCATAATAAATCATGTCGCGGATCTGATCTTCCTGAAACACAGTGATTTCCGTTTGGATAGGTTGTCGGTTGGGTGGCGGTGTATTGATGATACTCAGATCGCGGGCTCCCATCAAACTGAACTGAAGCGTTCTGGGTATAGGCGTTGCCGTTAGTGTAAGGGCGTCGACGGTTGCCCGGAGTTGTTTTAATTTTTCTTTGGCACTTACGCCGAATTTTTGTTCTTCGTCTACAATCATCACGCCGAGATCTTTGAACATCACCTCTTTTCCGAGAAGCGCATGCGTACCGATGATACAGATTGGAAGGCGTGGTATGACTTAGAGACTCCCGAAAATTCA
>JBJTXG010000263.1:0-2583 GCA_046082125.1 Ferruginibacter sp.
ATCGCCCTGGTAGACAAACACCTGTATGCCAAAGAAAAAGAAATCATGGCGGTGTAATCATCCTTCCTCAGCCGCAATATTTTACACATGAAATTGGTTCCCGTTTCTAAAACCAACGAACGACTGTTCCTGGATGTTGCGTTAGCCATCTATCAAAACAACCCAAACTGGATCCGGCCGCTGGATAAAGACATCCTCGATGTATTTGATCCGGCCAAAAACAAAGCGTTTCGATTTGGTTCGGCCCAGCGCTGGGTATTGCACAATGAACACCATCAACCTATTGGTCGTATCGCTGCCTTTGTCAATGAGCGCTATAAATCCAAAGGTGACCGCTGCAAGGTTGGTGGCATCGGTTTCTTCGAATGCATCAACGACCAGTCCGCGGCCAACCTGTTGTTCGGCACCGCTAAACAATGGCTTTCCGAACAAGGCGTTGGCGCCATCGACGCGCCCATCAATTTCGGTGAGCGCGATAAATGGTGGGGACTGCTCGTAGAAGGTTTTCAGGAACCAACCTATGGCATGAATTACCACCTGCCCTATTACCAATCGCTGTTTGACTCCTACGGCTTTTTGCCGTTTTTCGAACAATATTGTTTTGGGCTGCGACCAAAAGAACCGCTCTCACCCAAAATATGGGAACGACACGCCCTGATCTCCAAAGACCCGGCTTTCTCAGCACGACATGCCCAAAAAAATCAACTCGACGCATACGCCACCGATTTCACCACGATCTACAACAAAGCCTGGGCAGGCCATGGCGGACTCAAATCCATCTCCAATGAACAAACCAAACGCATGTTTCAGCAAATGAAACCGGTAATGGATGAACGGCTGCTTTGGTTTGTATACCACCACAACGAACCGATCGCATTTTTCATCAACCTGCCCGACCTTAACCAATGGTTTAAATACCTCAACGGCCGGTTCGGTTTGCTGGATAAGCTGCGGTTTCTATGGATTAAAAAAAACAAGCCCAATAAAAAGTTCGTGGGGCTGGTTTTCGGAGTAGTGCCGGCTTTTCAAGGTACCGGGGTGGATGCGTATCTGATTGGCGAATCGGCCAAGATGATTCAATCCGATGCCCTCCCCTACACCGAGTTCGAACTGCAGTGGATCGGTGATTTCAATCCGAAAATGATCAGTATCGCGAAAAACCTCGGCGACAGCTTCATATCCCGTAAGCTGATCACCTACCGCCTCATGCTCAACTCCGAGATTCCGTTCGAACGCCATCCGATTTTGTGATCGTGTGCGCGGTTTCCTGTAAATTTGATGCCTGCCTGCCAAAAGGCCCTGAATCATGGATGCATTTGTTGTTTCGGCCCGTAAATACAGACCCCAGCACTTCAACACGGTTGTTGGACAGGCCCATATTACCACGACATTAAAGAATGCCATTGCACAACAACAACTGGCACATGCCTTTTTGTTCTGCGGTCCGCGCGGAGTAGGCAAAACCACTTGTGCCCGTATCCTGGCAAAAACCATCAACTGCGAAAAACGAACAGCCGATGGCGAAGCCTGTGACTGTTGCAGTAGTTGTACTTCTTTTAATCAAGGAACGTCATTCAATATCCATGAACTGGATGCCGCCAGTAACAACTCGGTAGAAGGTATCCGCGACCTGATCGATCAGATCCGTTTTGCCCCGCAGGCTGGAAAATACAAGGTGTATATCGTGGATGAAGTTCACATGCTCTCTCAACAGGCTTTCAATGCGTTTCTGAAAACCCTGGAAGAGCCGCCACCCTACGCGATTTTCATTCTGGCCACGACTGAAAAACACAAGATCCTGCCAACCATCCTGAGCCGTTGTCAGATTTTTGATTTCAAACGTATCACCACGAAAGACACCGTAGCGCATTTGCAGGAAATCGCCGACAAGGAAAAGATTACAGCCGAAAAAGCGGCCCTGCACCTGATTGCGCAGAAGAGTGAAGGTTGCATGCGGGATTCACTCAGCATGCTCGATAAGATTGTCAGTTTCACCGAAGGCAATCTGACCTATGCCAACACCCTCGAACACCTGAATATTCTTGATGAAGATATTTTCTTCCGCATCCTGGAGCAATTACAGGGAGAAGCACTGACAGACGTGTTACTGGAATACGACCAGATTGACCAGAAAGGATTTGACGGCGATATTTTTTTAGAGGGCTTCTCCGGTTTCATGCGGAATGTGTTGTTGTCGAAAGATCCTAAAGCCATATCCCTGCTGGATGTATCAGATGATTTTGAAGCACGGTATCAAAAAGCGGCTACCAACACCGAAACATCCTGGCTACTCTCTGCATTGAATATCATCAACGATACGGCCATTCAATACCGAACAGCCCGTAATAAAAAATTACTGATTGAACTGGCGCTGATCAAACTCACCTATCTGAAACAAGCGCTTCACCTCACATCCGCATCCGATAGTGATGTAAAAAAAAAACCGGTAGGATCGTCTAAACCGGTTTCTTTCCGGACAATAAACAGCCTCATTCCGGTTCGCCCACAAAAGCCCGTCACCGCACCACCAACACCCACCGCATCCGGAGCCCGGTTGATCATCGAACAACCGCATCCGGTACA
>JBJTXG010000264.1:0-3413 GCA_046082125.1 Ferruginibacter sp.
CCACCCGGCGGACATTCATCAAAGGCCATGATAATATCACCGCCTATGGTCCTTTGAGTATCCATCACATTTTCCGGTGTAAACAGATGTTTACTGCCATCAATGTGCGATTGAAACCAAACACCCTCCTCCTTGATCTTGCGGGTGCCAGCCAGCGAGAATACCTGAAAACCGCCACTGTCGGTAAGGATTGGCTTGTGCCACTGATTAAACGGATGTAAACCACCGGCTTTTTCCAGCGTTTCTAGACCTGGTCGCAAATAGAGGTGATAGGTGTTTCCGAGAATGATCGGCGCCTTTACATATTCGTGCAACTGGGCCACCGAAACACCTTTGACCGAGCCTACAGTACCAACCGGCATGAATACGGGGGTTTCCACAGTACCGTGATCCGTAACAAATGAGCCGGTACGGGCGCTGGTTGATGCGTCTTGATGCTGTAATTGAAATGAAAGTGAGGGCATAGGCAGATGCAAAGATAACCGGATGCCTTTCAAACATCCATGTCCGAATACAAGTGTGTTGATTTATTTTTGCGGCAATGACACCTGATTACTGGCTGACAAACACTCCCATCCTGCTATTTACCTTTTTCTGCATCGTAGCCGCCATTCAGGTTTTTTATGCGCTGTTTTTCTTTGTACGATTGGCCTTCTATCAACGAAAAAAAACAACGGTTTCACAAACCCATCCGGTGAGTGTAATTATCTGTGCTCGGGACGAAGCCGAAAACCTTAGTCAATACCTTCCGGGTATTCTGATGCAACACTATCCCACCAGCCACGAAGTGATTGTTGTGAATGATAATTCGTATGATGACAGCAAATACTTTCTCGAGGCACTTCAGAAAGAATTCAAACAGCTTCGATCCATTGAACTGACCCAAGAGGCCCAATTGATTCCGGGCAAGAAATTTCCACTGGCCGTTGGCATCAAATCGGCCAAACATGAAATCCTGCTTCTTACGGATGCCGATTGTATACCGGCAAGCGAGCGCTGGATCGATGCCATGCAATCGACTTATGACGATCAAACCGATATAGTATTGGGCTACAGTCCGTATTTCAAAAAGAATGGATTTTTGAATAAATTGATTCGATGGGAATGTTATCACACGGCGTTGCAGTACATGTCCTACGCATTAGCCGGCCTGCCTTACATGGGTGTTGGACGTAACCTCAGTTACCGTAAAGCTGTTTTTTTTCGGCATAAAGGATTTGCCACACACCATCATTTACCGGGCGGTGACGACGACCTGTTTGTAAACATGTCTGCCACCAAAAAAAACACCCGCATTCAAATTGATCCTGATTCCTTTGTGCCCACCAAACCCGCTAACAGCTGGTCGGAGTGGGTTCGCCAAAAAAACCGTCATTATTCCGTTAGCCGTCATTATCGCTGGTATCATCAAGTATTGCTTGGCGGGTACAGCCTGAGTCAGTTTTTATTTTATCCGCTGCTGATCGCCTCCTCCATCGCATTTCACCCATGGATACCGTTGAGTGTGTATGGTGGCCGCATGCTCTTGCAGGGTTTTATACATTTTCGTGTGAGCCGTAAGCTCAACGAGCCAGACCTGTTTCCGTTGTTCCCATTTTTTGACCTGTGGATGTTTTTATATTACCTCCTCTTTCTCCCGTCGCTGATTCGGAAACCAAGGCCAACCTGGAAATAAACACAGTGGTTGGAACGGGCCGGCTCTTGAATTGTCAATAAATGGTAATTTCGGGGCCTATGAAAATCGATATCATCAGTGTGGTTCCGAATTTGCTCAGCGGGCCTTTCTCGCATTCTATTCTGAAACGGGCAAGCGAGCGTGGTTTGCTGAACGTGAACGTTCACAATCTGCGCGATCATACTACCTACGCTCGTGCACAAGTAGATGATTACCCATTCGGCGGAGGTGCGGGCATGGTGCTGATGATTGAACCACTGGTAAACGCCGTTGAGCATCTGCAAAAAACAACCGTATATGATGAGATTATTTTTCTTACCCCCGACGGACAAACCTTTAATCAAAAATTAGCCAACAACCTCTCCCTGAAAAAAAACCTGCTGATGATTTGTGGTCATTATAAAGGCGTCGACCAGCGATTCCGCGACCATTTTGTGACAATGGAAATTTCGATTGGCGATTATGTGCTGAGCGGGGGCGAACTGGCAGCAGCCGTACTAACGGACGCGATTGGACGATTAATTCCCGGCGTACTCAATGATGAAACATCTGCACTCAGTGATTCGTTTCAAGATAACCTGTTGGCACCACCGGTTTATACCCGTCCGGAAACTTTTCGCGGCTGGAAAGTACCCGATATCCTCCTCAGTGGTAACCATCAAAAAATCGACGAGTGGCGGCATACCTTATCGGTAACGCGCACGCAAGAACGAAGACCGGATTTACTGGATTAGTTTTTGCGTACCCATACATACTCGGCGAATCCAAGCAGATCCCAGAAAAGATTACCCTGAAGTTTTTGGCCTCGGAGCCAAGAGCCAAGTATACGTAATGGCATAGCCAGCAGCAGCCAGCCATTTCGTCGGATTCCGCCTTTTAACATGGTGCAACCGGATGCTTCGAGCAGCGCCTGCAGTTCCTGAACGCAGTATACGCGCACATGTGTTTTATCGTCGTAAAAATTAAGTGTGCCATGCATGGAGGGTAACGTAGTACTCTTTTGGCCTGGATATTCGATATAGAGATATCCGCCACTTTTCAGTTTGGGTAAAAGCGCTTGAATGACCTGATCGCCATTATGCAGGTGTTCAATCACATGCACCATCCAGATGCCATCGAAATAATGATCGGGTATCGTTTGCATATCTAGCCGAGTGAGATCCATTTCATAAAACGCATGCATTTGTGCAAAATCGTCTTCACTGTTGTTGTAATCGCGTTCCATGTCCACGCCGTGATACTCACAAACCGGAAACACCTTTTTGATTTTGGAAGCCGAATGATTACCGGCACCGATATCAAGTAACCGAAACGGAGCGCTACCAAACGAACGGCGCATAAACGCCAACTTGGGCAACAACGACGATAAAAAAACCGAAAGACGCATAAGCAAAGGTACTTTTTTAACCGGTTGATACATGCCATTCAAAAAACAATGCGCAATAAACAATTCATAAACCCATACTTGTTGATATCTTTATAACCAATCCATATGCATACACACACGGGTAATATTGTCGATCTGGTTTCCGGGGAGATTTTTTGGGGATCGGTTTCTGTTGAAAACGACCGATTGGTAAGCATTGATCGGCTTGAGAAAGAACGGAAAGGTGAAAGCTACCTGTTACCTGGTTTCGTCGATAGTCATGTGCATATCGAAAGTTCGTTGCTTGTACCCTCGGCCTTTGCCCGCCTGGCGGTTGTACATGGAACCATCGCCACGATCAGCGACCCGCAT
>JBJTXG010000265.1:0-6436 GCA_046082125.1 Ferruginibacter sp.
AGCAAAGCCGTTTCAACCTCGTTCGTTACCATTAATATTGTTGGATCAATCATCGGAGGCATTAGCCTCATCGTTGGTATGTTTGGCATTGCCAACATCATGTTTGTAACGGTGAAAGAGCGAACCTCAATAATTGGGTTAAAGAAAGCATTAGGCGCCCGAAAACAAACGATTTTAGCTGAGTTTCTGTTGGAAGCATCGCTCTTGTGTTTAATTGGAGGTCTCATTGGCTTAGTGTTTGTTTATTTGCTGACCTTAATTTTGTCTGGCCCATTGGAATTTCCTGTTTTTCTGTCATCCTCGATGATTGTAAACGCGATTTTACTTTGTGTTTTTATCGGAATATTGTCTGGTATTATTCCGGCTTCTCGGGCGGCCTCGCTGGATCCGGTTAAAGCTATTCGCAGTCAATGATATTTTGGTCGGCTAATTCTGTCAAATCCAATACATTTGAAAAATTTGTTTATAAAATGCTGATTCGATGTCTGTAGTTATTTTAGCCATTGAGTCTTCGTGCGACGATACATCGGCTGCCGTTTGTGAGGATGGCCGAATCCTGTCGAATGTCGTTGCTGGCCAAGCCATTCATGCACAGTTTGGCGGCGTGATTCCGGAGCTCGCCAGTCGGGCGCATATGCGTACGATTGTTCCTGTGGTAGAAGAGGCGTTAATAAAAGCAAATCGAAGCATCAGCGACCTGCACGCTATTGCTTTTACACAGTCTCCCGGTTTGATTGGTTCGTTGTTGGTTGGCGGTCAGTTTGCCAAATCATTATCCCTTGCCCGAAATATACCATTAATAGCTGTTCAACATATGCAGGCGCATGTGTTGGCCAATTTAATAGACGAACCCCGACCGAACTTCCCTTTTTTATGTCTGACGGTCAGTGGCGGTCATACGCAAATAGTACAATGTAATTCACCTTCCGAATTGAAGATGCTTGGACAAACGATCGATGATGCGGCCGGAGAGGCCTTTGATAAAACAGCCAAAATGCTGGGGTTGCCGTATCCGGGAGGTCCAATGATTGACCGGTTAGCCAAGGATGGTTATTCAAAAGCCTTTCGGTTTCCGATACCGGCTATACCCGGGTTGGATTTTAGTTTCTCGGGATTAAAAACAGCCGTTCTTTATTTTCTGAACAATGCGGGTAAGAGCCTTTCCTTCAAGCAGGGCGAACAGGCTTCGCCCGAGGAAAGACATCTTTTTATTGCAGCCAATATGTCCAATATTTGTGCCTCTGTGCAATATACCATTATAGAGATTTTGATGCGGAAGCTGGTTGAAGCATCCCGTCAAACCGGCATCCGATCCGTTTGCCTTGCCGGTGGCGTAAGCGCCAATACAGGATTAAGAGCCGCATTCCAGCAATATGGCAAGCAACATGACTGGGAGTGTTTCATTCCTGCTTTTGAATACTGTACCGACAATGCAGCCATGATTGCCATAACGGGCTATTATAAATTTCTATCCAATGATTTTGCTGAACCAACGGTTGCGTCATCGGCGAGGTCGGAATGGTGAGCGGCTCGTCATATTTTGATTACTATGCCTAACGATTATTTTCAGTGCAAACAGTTTATGATACGACAAGATCGCTGCGGTATGAAAGTATCAACGGTAGCTTGTCTTTTTGCCGCCTGGACTCGATCGCAGATGTTGGCCGTTCAAGCAAACGCTTGGGTGCTGGATGTGGGAGCGGGTACTGGATTATTGAGTCTGTTTCTGGCCCAGGATACGCCATTTGCAATTACTGCGTTGGAGATAGACGCGGCGGCCGTTTCGCAATGCGAAGAAAATTTCAATGCATCGCCTTTTTCCAACCGGTTGAACGTGTTTGAGGTAGATGCGAGCCGCTTCAAGCCCGAAAAAAAAGCAGACTGGATAATCTGTAATCCGCCATTTTATGAAGATGATCTTCCATCACCGGATCCCAATCGTAATCGCGCCCGACACCAAGAATCATTGACCTATCGATCAATAGCACGACAATTCCGGAACTGGGTCAGTGAACAAGGGGTCTGCGCTGTACTGATGCCGTTTGATCGGGTGGATGAAATCCTCGTGGAATTTCAACAAGCCGGTTGGCATGTGTTTGCCCGGATGGATATGAAAAATACACCGAACGCACGGGCATCATGTTCAGCGGTCTTATTCAAGATTCAAAACACCAATGATGTTCATGCCGAAGTGGTAATCATACGCGAAGAACCCTCGCGTTACTCCAATGTATTTATTGAGTTATTAAAACCTTATTATTTGAATCTGTAAGCGAAGGCCGCAGACACCAATCTTATAAACTATGGTTTTCGTTTAATGGTGCAACCAATGCTTTTGGTTTCGGCTACAGATACTGGCTTGCCCGCACTGATTTCCATCATGGCTTCTTTGAGGTGAGTTCTTTTTACGGCTTTCTCATCGTTGGCATTATCATCAATGGCGCCATGGTAAGCCAAGGTCATGTTTTTGCCAAACAGGAAACATTCAGGCGTTCTGTTGGCGCCGAAGGCATCCGCCATCTGACTGTTCTCGTCAAGGGTATAGTAGGCCGTCAATCGCTTCTCTTTTGCGTATTCTTTCATCGCTTCATAGCTATCCTCATTGTCTCGTTTGGCTTCATTGCTGTTGATGATGATTGTGCCAATATTCAGCTTTTGAGCAAGATCTACCATACTGTTGATGCGTGATTCGTTTTTTATGACATACGGGCAAGTGTTGCAGCTGAAAATGACGAGGAGTCCATTGTTCTTAGCAGCTTCTTTCATGCTGATCATGTTACCTGAAATGTCCTTCATTTTTTTGTCAGGTTCTGGTAAGGCGCTTCCAATAGGCAGCGTTGGGTTGGTTACCGTAAATGCGCTAAAAAGTACGGTGAGCAGCACTGCAAAAAATGTTTGTTTCATAAAAATTTTTTTAATCTGTGTAAAAGTAAGCAAATGCCCCAAAAATCAGGTTGTTGGTTTAGGCTTTAGGGTGCTGATGCTCAAGTTTAGCTCAAATCCAACCAAGATGGAAATGGAGATGATATATATTAACACCATAACCATTAAAATGGTTCCCAGGGATCCGTATAATAAATTATACCGGATGATCGAATCGGCGATATTTGAAAATAGAATGCTGGATAGTACAATCAGGATGGTTGTGGCGAGGGCACCGGGCGAATAGAGCGTCCAGCGTTGCTCCAGTGAAGGCCCGTATTTAAAAATAAAAGCGATTGAGTAAAAAATCAACAACAGGATGAAAATCCAACGGCTGTATGAAATCGTGTCCCGCCAAAAAGGGGAGGTAATGATTCGATTCAGCAGCGCACCCTGTAAAACCATCAGAAATAAGCAGGATAAAAATAAGCCAAACAGAATCATCGTCAGTTTAATGGCTGTCCATCGGGAGAGTAGGCCGATCCGACGTAAAAAACCGGGTTGTCCCTTCTTGTAAAAGGATCGAATCAGACCCATCATCGCATTGGATGCAAAATAAAGGGCAAAAATGAAACCAAACGAAATCAACGCAATTTTATCACCCTGAAAAAAATTATCGACAAATGCAATGATATCCCGATTATATGTCTCGGCCGGAATGATATCGATGATCAGTGTGTGTAGCTCCTGTTGGATTTTATCTTTTGAAAAAAAAGGTAGATGGGGGATGAGCGTGAACAGAAACAATAAGGAAGGCGGTATGGCCATTAAAAAATTGAAAGCAACAGAGGCGGCCCGGTCACGGAAATTGATGGAGCGCAGCTGGATATAAAAAAATCGAAGCACGTCATATAATGGCACACCGTCAAATCCCGGCGGGTGCAGGTTTTTGGTCCTGCGGATCAGTAAACCCAGCGGAGGCTTGGTAAATAGTATTCGTTCAAACTTCGTCAAGGATGCTTATTTTTCTGTGCGCTGAGACTATCCAGTCTTCGTTGATAGATTACGGCCTTGCGTAAATGCTCCTCATAGGTTTTGGAAAAGTCCGTATCTCCATTCATGGCGCTGTTAGCCGAAAAAAACAAAAATTCGGTAGGGGGCGCATTCAGCACGGCATCTATACTTTCGATGGATGGTATACAGATGGGGCCGGGAGGAAGGCCGTTGTTCTTGTATGTGTTATACGGCGAAACAACTTGGAGGTGCTCGTTCAGGATGCGGGTCATGGCAAAATCTTTCCGAGCGTATTTGATGGTTGGACACGATTCAAGGCGCATGCCTTTGCGAACCCGATTGATGTATACACTGGCGATAATCGGTTTGTCGGTTTTGCGATTCGTTTCTTCTTCAACCAGACTGGCAATAATGTAAACCTCTTTTTTGGTGAGACCAGCCCGGGCAGCTTTGTCCGTTCGCTCACCTTTCCAGAATAACTGCTGTTGATCATAAAGCCGCTTAAAGGTCCGGCCGAAATGACCATTCCACCATACATTGTAGGTATTGGGAATAAAGGCCATGAATGCCGTGGTTGGTTCAAGGTTATAGCTTTTCAATGAATCCGGAGACTGTAAAAAGCGGATGATGTCGGTTGAATCAGCCTCCAGGTGTCTGCCTAGCTTGCCGGCCAGTTCTTCATTCAGTCTTGATTTGCCGATGACTAATCTGACTTCCTTCTGCTGACCCGCTTTGAGTGTTCGAACCAACGAAAATAAGCTCATGCCGTCGTAGAGTGCGTACTTTCCAGGTTTGATTGGATCGCTGTATCCATACAAGGATGCGAGAAAAGAAAAGGTTTTTGTATCATTCAAAAAATCTTGTTTTATAAGTTGGTTGAGTACGTCATCCATCCGATCCGTGCTCCGGATTTTCAAGAACGAATCTTTTTGTGAACAAACTACCGCACTGCCGAAAAAAAGCCAGGCGGCAATTAAAAACAGTAGGGTGAACACAATGACTGTTCCGAGTACTATTTTTTTCAACGGGGAGCGTTTCGTTTTTCCCATGGGCAAGATGTTATCAAAATCGTATTAGGAGATAATCGATTGGTAAAGGTAAATCGGGGAATAAAAAAATCCCCCTTATACGGGGGTTTTATGAAAAAGTTAGTTTCTGACAATTATTTGGATGTATCCTGTTGATTAGCCGAAGGGGTAGCAGCAGGTTGGCCAGATGTGCTTGTACGACTATTGTTAGGTTGTGCAGTTGGGGTTGTAGGTGTTATTTTTTCAACCGCGCCTTTTTCGGTAGTCTTCGGGATGAAAATGGGTGAAATGATGCATAGCACTGCGACTATTCCGGCGAAAATCCAGGTACCTTTTTCAAGGATATCAGTCGTTTGTTTCACTCCCATGATTTGAGTGCCGGCACCGCCAAACGTACCCGATAAGCCACCGCCCTTGGGGTTTTGAACCAACACGATGAAGCCAAGGATGACGGATGCAAGAATGATTAATATACCGAATACAACTAACATGTTATGATTGCTTTATTTGCTCAATTTTGTCAGCAAAGTAACGCTTTTTGGAAGGATTCTGCAAACTTAATTTGGTGTAAACATCTATGGCCAGTGCTTTTTTACCTTGTTGGAGGTAAAGGGTAGCCATGGCTTCCGTAATTACTTCGGATTTCTGATTACTGATTTCAGCTAACTGGTCAATGGCCGGATCAATTTCAGCTTGCTCTTCCAGAACCTCCGGTTTGATACGTTTCATGGTTTTTAGCCATTCGGTGAAGCTTTTTAGTTGCTTTCCCAGTTTGTCATTGCCGGCCGGCTGCTCAGAAAGACGGATGCCCTGAGAGGCAAAGTAATCGGTGGTGTGAAGCGGTTCAAAAGGCAGGGCAGACGCTGGCGAATCACCGGATTTGTTCTTGATCGCCTCGCTAAGATCTTTTAAGGTAGAATCTGAGTTAATAAACTTCAAGTTACTGTCATTCAGATAATTATTGCAATTATGAAGCTGTATATTGGCTAGGAGGCTATTTTTAAAATAAAGATGAATCGTATGATTGTTTAAGAAATGTGCGGGCCTGTTTTTAGATGCTTCCAGGCAAAACTGGGCCAACCCGAAATAGGGATATTGCCGAACCAGATTTTCATAATCATGGGTTGCTTCCGCAGATAAGGGCGGATGTTCAGACAGTGTTTCGATGATGGAAAGTCCGGTCATGGTTTGCTACAGTTGATATTAAGCGGGTTTACCAGTTTGAAAATACCTTATTGAAGATTTCATCGGTCAAGTTTCGGATGATATCATTATTCAAGGAAGCCTCGGCTTGTGCCAGGGATATGTTGGCATCAAAATCAAAGGATCTGGACAAATCGGCCTGGATGTTCTTTGTTTCATCAAGGGTATTTCTGAAATCAAGGTGAAAGCCAACAGTCAGGCGGTTTCCGCCGGATGCCGTTCCGTTAATGCTAATGGTACTGAGCGCATATTGCGAAATGTAACCGCTGATATCATAATGGGCATCGTCGCGATTGGTTTGTTGGAGCCGGGTGGTACGGATAAGGTTC
>JBJTXG010000266.1:0-2747 GCA_046082125.1 Ferruginibacter sp.
TCGTATGTGGACAATAGCCCGCTTCCCGGAAGGAATTTGTACCGGATCGCCGCCCGAAAACGCAGTGGTTCGGTGGTATACAGCAAGGCGGTTTCCATTGATAATCAAGGGATTTCTTTAATAAGTCTTTACCCCAATCCGGTGGCGGATAAGTTATTTATTCGGTTGGGATCGATGGCAGTCAGGCTTGGAAACTGGTCGGTGCACAATGAGAACGGCCAACGAGTTTTATCGGGCCGCATAACTTCTTCGGGGCCAATCGAATGCATCACACTCCCCCATTCCTTACCGGCGGGCACCTATCGATTTTCACTGTTTTCCGAAGGAAAAATCGCCTCACGCTTGTTCGTAAAAGGTCGTTGACGCGGGTTCAACAACTGTAAAAAAATCCATAATTTTTTTTGGGAATGTGTACTTGATACATATTTTACAAGGACGATTTGCCTTAACAAAAACGATTGCTATGATGTCTAATTTTACTCACCTGAAATGGGGACTTGTGTTCGCCTCGAAATGTGTTGCTGAAGGAACAAAAATTCAAAAGCAAAATTTTATTAGACGTGGCGCTGCCACGATGCTTGCGTTTCTTGTGATGGGCGTGAGTGTGAGTTGGGGGCAGACGACTTTCTCATGGCGAAGTGAAGCAGGAAATGGAAACTGGGATAATAGCAGTAATTGGTGGAATAGTAGTATTAATAATGCTAGCACTGCTAGTTTTGGCATACTCTTCTTTGATAATTCCAACCAGATTTCAATGACTAACAATTTCTCCAGTACTTTCAACACTTTTGCACTGCGATTTAACAATAATACGGTACGTACAATAGGTGGCACTACTGCCATTCGCTTTTTTGATAATTCAGGCACAGATCCTTTTATTGAAAACAATTCTACGGGGACTCATGTAATTAATCCTCCTTTAGAGGGAGATGGAACTTCCACAGATCCGCTTCTGATAAATATCAATACCACGGGAGGTTTAACATTTGGTGGAACGGTAAATAATCAAGGAAGTGCCATAAACGTCGTTGGAACTAGGTCAGCATCAGGGGGTAATGTTACATTCTCCAATGTAATCAGCGGAACTGGCGGGTTGTACAAGGAAAACTCAAATATTTTATTGATTTTATCCGCAAATAATACCTACTCTGGACAGACTACTATACAGAATGGTACGCTAAGATTATCAGGTAGTGGCTCAATACCAAGCAGCGACGTGAGATTACAATCTGGTGGAGTTTTAGAAATTCTAAATTCTGCTACAGTAAAATCAGTTGCTGAGTATGCTTCAAGCAATTCAGGTACCATTTCAATCAGCTCTGGCGCCACATTGACTATCGCAGGAGGCTGGGGAGAAACTACGTTATATCAAAATAGCATATCAGGAAGTGGCGGTCTGACCAAAAACGGTACTGGGACTTTAGCGATTTTCGGCACACAAAGTTATTCCGGCTCAACCACCATTGCTGGCGGTAAACTAACAACAGGCGTTTCGCTTTCTTCTACAAACTTCAGCGTATCCGGCGGCACACTTGAGTTTACTGCAAACGATATTATTTCAAATAGTTCAACAATCACCCTATCTAATACTGGCACTGTCAACTTCAATGCCAATGAGACTATTCAAGATTTGATTGCTACTGGCGGAACAATAAACGTAGCTGCGGGAAAAACATTAATTATAAATGGTAAGCTAACTGCCTCAAGCAGCGTTACAATCAATCTTAACTCAACCGGTAAAATTATATACGGCAATAATGCTGATCTTGAAATTACAAATGCCGTTACAACCACCGATGCCTTGTGGCCATCATCTGATGGTCCCACAAATGTTATTATAAATACATCCGGATCCACTGTAACCCTTCACGCGGATAGGACAATAAGCGGGACCCTAACTCTTAATTCTGGAAAAATTTCGACCGGAAGCAACACACTTTATGTTTCCAATAGTTCAACAAGTGCAATATCCGGAGGTGACGCTACTAGCTATGTAGTTGGGAATTTAAAGAGGAGGGTAGCTGGAATCGGGAGCTATAAATTTCCGGTTGGAACAGCCACCAACTATCAGGAAGCATCCACCAATTTCACGGTTGCAGGATATGCGGCCGATCTGACTGCAAGTTTTATCGGCACACAGGCTACCATCCCATCTAACCTAACTGTTAGCGGCACCACATTAACAGGAACATTGAACTCCGGATATTGGGCCATAGATGCTACAAGTACTTCTGGTAGCCCCACTTATAATATTACACTAAAAATGTCCGGCTATACCAACTCCCAATCAAGCCCCAATAAATACGCGGTGATCAAGCGTGCAAACGGATCAGGCACGAATGGCTGGAGCACTTCTGAAGGAACGCATCAAACGAATCAAACTGAGTCGGGGGGGTTGGTAACCGTTCAAAGAAACGGTTTAACCAGTTTCTCTGATTTCACCATCGGATTCGGAGGTTACCCCCTCCCTGTTACATTTATCTCCGTCAGTGGCAGCATCCGCAACCGTCAAGCCAAGATCACTTGGAACGTAGCCGATGAGATCAATGTATCGCATTACGAAGTGGAGGAGTCCGTGAACGGTCGCCAGTTCAGCCCGCTCACACAGGTTGATGCAGCCGGTCGCAACAGCTACCAGGCCAATGATGGTCAGGTTTGGAGCGGTGCCAACTTCTACCGCGTGAAGGCCGTAGACATCGATGGTAAAGTAAACTATAGCAAGATCATCCGTCTCGACAACGGATCCA
>JBJTXG010000267.1:0-7705 GCA_046082125.1 Ferruginibacter sp.
CCGGAACTATTCAATCGGTTAGTTTGGTATATGTGTTGCCTGTATATATTGGTATCGCATTCGCGAGACCCTTTCGTGCAGCCGAGTGGATTGTTTTACTCATGGGACTCCTGACTCCGTTTTATTTTCTTTGGTCCGTTGATTATTTATTCGATGGTATCATGCTAATGGAAAAGCCGTCGTTGTTTTTTCACGGATTATCGTTCTTGCACAATTCAACCACAGTTGTTCTCTTTCTGATACCGTTCCTGTTTTCCATTGGCGGGTTTTTGATCATCAACCGGCATGTAAACAAGTTGCTGATCCAGGCCCGCAAAAACTGGTCAATGTTGTTTTTATTCGGATTGACCTCCGTTCTTACCGTTTTTCTGTCCAATGCTCCGTTAGCTGAGCTCAATTACAGCATTTGGCCGTTTTTATCAATCATTGCTTCTCCGTTGTTTTATTTTTTGAAACCGCGTTGGTTGGTTGATAGCATACAATGGCTGTTATTACTGGCCGGGTGGGCTGTCGTGCTCATTCCCATGTTGGCCTGATTTCGTTTCGGTCGTTTCTCGATAAGCCATTGCTCAGTTTATCCTGAAGCTTTGCGTACTTTCACAGTATAATTTGAAAACCACTACCAGTCAGTTAATTGGATTAAGCCATGAAGATCGATATCCATACACATGTGATGCCCGAAAAAATGCCCAACTGGGCATCTAAATTTGGCTATGGCGATTTTATCCATCTCGAGCACCGAAACTGTAAAGCCTGCATGATGAAAGGCGACCGACTCTTCCGGGAGGTAGAAGACAATTGTTTCAAGGCGGAGGCGCGGATAACCGACATGGACAACACCTCCGTAGACAAACAGGTTCTTTCTACCATCCCCGTTTTGTTTAACTACTGGGCAAAACCCGCAGATGCCCTTGAAACCGCCCGATTTTTTAATGACCATATCGCCGAAACCGTTGCCGGTAATCCACAACGATTTATCGGCATCGGAACGGTGCCCATGCAGGACGTCGATCTGGCCATCCGCGAGATGGAACGATGTGTTGAAACCTTGAAGATGCCCGGCTTGGAAATCGGATCCAATATCAATGGGATCAATTTGGGTGATCCGGTCGTTTTCCCATTTTACAAACGGGCCGAGGAAATCGGTTGTGCGTTGTTTGTACACCCCTGGGAAATGATGGGTGAGCAGCAAATGCAACAGTATTGGCTGCCTTGGCTGGTGGGGATGCCCGCTGAAACAAACAGAGCGATCTGTTCACTGATTTTTGCCGGAGTATTTGAAAAATTTCCCCGATTGCGTGTTGCGTTCGCACATGGTGGCGGATCCTTTCCATTCACGATCGGCCGTATTGAACACGGTTTTCATGTTCGCCCGGATTTAGTGGCTATCCATAATCCGGTTAACCCCAAAGCGTATATCGGCCGGTTCTGGATCGACAGCCTGGTGCACGATCCACAAGCCATGCACTACATCATGCAATGTATGGGAGAGGATTTTATTTGTCTGGGAAGCGATTATCCTTTTCCGCTAGGTGAGCATGTTCCTGGATCGCTGATTGAATCCATGAACGTTACACCGGCACAAAAAAATAAATTGATGTATCAGAATGCCCTGCAGTGGCTGGGCCTGTCCTGATGGACGTATAGTGACTGAAATATCAGGATGTTATTTTTTCGGCGTTCAATTTGGCTATTCGTCGAATCGCCTGGCCGGCAAAATTTCTAAAGGCTTCCTGAGTGATGGTATCATCACCTATCATGACCGGAACGCCCTGATCACCACCTTCACAGATTGATTGCACAATGGGTATCTGACCGAGAAATGGCAATTCGAACTCTTCGGCCAGCAGCTTACCCCCGTCTTTTCCAAAGAGGTAGTATTTGTTTCCCGGTAATTCGGCCGGTGTGAAATAACTCATATTCTCCACTAAGCCCACAATGGGTACTTTTAGCATGGATTGTCCGAACATCGCGACGCCTTTTTTGGCATCAGCCAGGGCAACCAATTGGGGCGTTGTTACAACCACGACACCGGTGATGGGCACCGATTGGAGTATGGTCAGGTGGATATCGCCGGTTCCCGGAGGCATGTCGATAATCAGGTAATCCAATTCTCCCCAGTCTACTTCGGTTACAAATTGACGGATCGCACTACTGACCATCGGTCCGCGCCAAACAACCGCCTGCTTCTCGTCAATCAGCAGGCCGATACTCATAACCTGGATGCCGTATCGTTCGATCGGCACAATCATACCTTTTCCATCTGTTTCGCGCATCATAGGCCGCTCACCCCGAATGCCAAACATGATGTGCTGGCTGGGGCCATAAATGTCGGCATCCATCAAACCGACCCGGGCACCGCCCTGAGCCAGGGCCAGCGCAAAATTGGCCGATACGGTACTTTTACCAACACCGCCTTTGCCGCTAACTACGGCAATGATGTTTTTGACACCGCGAAGCACCGTACCCGCATCCACACGATTGCTGGTGGTATTACTCGTAAAATCAACGGTTACATCAGCCGCTTTGTTTACCATCAGGTGCACTGCATTCACACAGGCATTGCGGATCATATCCTTCATCGGACAGGCCGGCGTAGTCAATACGACGGTAAACGAAACCTTGTTTTGGTCAATCTGAATATCTTTTATCATATTCAGCGTTACGAGATCTTTCCCTAAATCGGGTTCTTGGACATGACTCAGGGCTTCAAGGATGGATTGTTCGGTCATTATGGTTATTAAATAGTAAGTAGGTTGCAAAATTAAAGGAACCTAACAAATTCACGGTTGCTTTTGTCGTTCGGATTACCTTTGTTCTCCAAAAACACTTTATCTCTTTTTTTTTATAGCCTTATGCGAAGATTGTTGACATATGCCGTTCTCTTTTTCATTTGCGGGAGCAAGGCCATGGCGCAGCAACCTGTTTCGCATGATTCCGTCGTTCAATTATATGGTGTTGTGATGACAGCAGACAGCCTGAAAGGATTGCCCGGGGTGAGTATAGTAGTTAAAGGACAAAACCGCGGTACAATCACGAACCAGGAAGGGGTGTTCAGCATCGTTGTATTAAAAGGCGATGCCGTTGAATTTACCAGCATCGGGTATAAACCCAAGCAGGTTCAGATACCGGTTGATCTGGAAGGAAAATACCACAGCATGATCCAGCTGATGGTCAATGATACTGTTTATTTGCCGGCCACCATCATTAAAAAACGGATGAGCCGGGAGCAATTCGAACGGGATTTTGTTAACATCAAAATACCTGACGACGATATTGAAATTGCTCGATCCAATAATAATGTGGCTTCGCGACGATTACTGATGGAAACCTTACCTTCCGATGGCCGGGAAGCGACGTCTCAGTATTTGCGACAACGCGCAGCCCGTTTGTATTACTCGGGTCAGATCGCGCCAATGAATGTATTCAACCCAGCTGCCTGGGCCGATTTTATCAAATCATGGAAGCGCGGAGATTTTAAAAAGAAAAACTGAATCACCTGAACCAGTCTTGTATTTTTCTGATCGGGTTTATGGGTGCCGGTAAAACCTACTGGGGGAAAACCTGGGCGCTGCAATATGATGTACCATTCATCGATCTCGATGAGCACATAGAAAAGCGAACAGGACGTTCTATTGTTCAATTATTTACCGAAAAAGGGGAGAGCGGTTTTCGGGTAATCGAAACAGATATCCTCCGATCCGTGAATCTGCTTGACCCGGTGCTGGTGGCCTGCGGTGGTGGTACTCCTCTCTATCATGATAATATGACTTGGATGAACCGGCACGGTACAACGATTTTTATTCGCGAAGAGGCTGATCGGCTGCTGGAACGACTAACTGGAGACACTCAAAAAAGACCCTTGTTTGATCAAGTGGACCCCGCCGATCAACAACAATGGATCGAAGAGTCTATGCGTCTACGGGAGTCTTGTTACGCCCGGGCGGCGCTGGTATTCAACCCCACTGATCCGGTCAGTCTGTCAATCATCGAATCGAAACTCGCACAATACTATTCCAAATGAATACACGTTATCTGAAAATAGCTGCCCTGCTGGGCCTTACAGCCGTTATGCTGGGTGCATTTGGTGCACACGGATTGAAAAAGATCGCAACGGCAGAGGCAGTCGATTCATTCAAGACCGGTGTGTTGTACCAATTTTTACATGCCTTTGCCATTCTCGTTACGTCGTTTTTTTTGGATCGACTTGTTTTCAACAAAGCCCGGATCGCCCTGTTGCTATGGATAGGCGGTATTGTGGTATTCAGCGGTTCATTATATGTGATGGCGTTGTTTCCTGAAACAAAATCCATCGCTGGACCCATCACCCCCATTGGTGGACTTTCCCTGATGGCCGGCTGGTTTTTTTTATTCCTATCTGTTGAAAACTAACCCGCCGTTTTTGACTGGTACATTGATTATCTTTGGCTACGATGGCCAATTCAACGAAGCGTAAAAAAGCAGAGCAAGAAAACCTGCCGCAAGAGACGGTAGAAAAAGTACAACTCCGTCAACTCGTCAACGATGAGCGGACTCATAAAATCCTGGGCAGTATTTCACTGCTCACCGCCTTATTGTTTTTTGTTGCATTCACTTCCTATCTTTTTACTTGGGACGAGGACTATAGTGTCGTTCAGCAGGAGGGCGTGAACCTTCTATGGAATAGTACATCCGGCGTCGCTAACCTGATGGGAACCTTTGGTGCCTTTCTGTCTCATTTTCTGATTTATCAGGGATTTGGCGTAGCCGCCTATTTACTCTGTACATTCTTTTTCATCCTCGGGATCAACCTGGTTTTAGGCAAACAAGTATTGTCCCTATGGCGGAATCTTCGTTACTTGATTATCGGACTGCCTTTGTTGAGTGTTGCGTTTTCCGCTATTCTGTATGGGCAGACTTTTCCATGGGGAGGTGCAGTGGGGGATATGGAGTTCAAATGGTTGCACGGAGTTTTTGGGATCGGATCCTACGCCATCGTATTCACTGCTTTTTTTGCTTACCTGATCTGGCAGCTCAATCCAGCCTTTGGTCAGTTGTTCAAACGATCGGCCCAAGCAACAAACGACATGCAAGAACCTTCCGACGAATTACTGTCGGAAACCACCGACGCACCTGAAATAAAAAATACAAAGGCTAAAAAAACGCCGGAAATAATAAGCCCAGCGGAAGACTTGCTAGCAGATGAAGAGATCGAAACGGCTGAAGAAGAAGAATTGGCCATCATGGTGGAGCCGCCTGTTGAACAGGTTAAGCCCGTTGAATTATCGCCCGTAGCTCAAACAGAAACATTATCGCTTGAAATCAAAACGGCCGATCCGGATAGTACAAAGAAACCGGAAGGAGCCGCTGATAACAAGCCGGCCACAAAATCATACGATCCCATTCTCGATTTGCGCGATTATCAATTCCCCTCTATTGATTTGCTGGATAATCATGGAAGTGAGAAAATTGTCCAAGATCCGCAAGAGCTGGAGAATAATAAAAATCAGATCATCAACACACTAGGCAACTACGATATCACGATTCAGAAAATATCGGCAACAGTCGGTCCAACGGTCACATTATATGAAATTATTCCGGCAGCCGGTGTTCGGATCTCTAAAATCAAAAACCTGGAAGATGATATCGCCTTGAGTTTGGCGGCACTTGGTATCCGTATCATCGCACCAATTCCTGGAAAGGGCACCATCGGTATTGAAGTGCCAAACACCCGAAAGACGATTGTGAGTATGCGAACCCTGCTCTCCTCGGAACGCTTCACAAAAAACAATTTCGCCTTACCGATAGCTATTGGAAAAAAAATCGATAACGAAAACTTTATCGTGGATCTGGCCAGTATGCCGCACTTGCTGATGGCGGGTGCAACCGGTCAGGGGAAATCCGTCGGATTGAATGCAATCTTGGTTTCGCTCTTATACAGCAAGCATCCGTCGCAACTGAAATTCGTGCTGGTTGATCCCAAAAAAGTCGAACTGAGCATTTATAAAGCCATTGAAAAACATTTTCTGGCCAAGCTTCCGGGCGAAGATGAATCGATCATTACGGATACCAAAAAAGTTGTCCATACATTGAATGCCCTTTGTATCGAAATGGATAATCGATACGACCTGCTGAAAGAAGCCGGCGTTCGAAACATTCGGGAGTATAATGAGAAGTTTGCCAAACGGGTGCTAAACCCTGAACAGGGACATCAGTTTTTGCCGTTCATCGTGCTGGTAGTGGATGAGTTTGCCGACCTGATCATGACGGCCGGTAAAGAAGTAGAAATGCCGATTGCGCGTCTCGCTCAGTTGGCCCGTGCGGTTGGTATTCATCTGATCATCGCCACCCAGCGACCTTCGGTAAACATCATTACCGGAACCATCAAAGCCAACTTTCCGGCACGGATTGCCTTCAAAGTGAGTAGTAAGATCGATAGTCGTACAATCCTCGATGCCGGTGGTGCAGATCAGCTCATTGGAAAAGGAGATATGCTGATCAGTTACGGTGGAGATATTGTACGATTGCAATGCGCCTTTGTTGATACCCCCGAAGTTGATAAAATCGTTGACTTCATTGGCGACCAGCGAGGCTACCCGCACGCATTCCTGCTGCCAGAATACATTGATGAAAAAGATGCCGAGGGAAGAGACTTTGATGTAAATGATAAAGATCCGTTGTTTGAAGATGCCGCCAGACTAATTGTCGCCAGTCAACAAGGCAGCACCTCGCTTCTACAACGTAAAATGAAACTTGGCTACAATCGGGCCGGTCGATTAATGGACCAACTGGAGTCGGCCGGTGTGGTAGGTCCAAGCCAGGGTAGCAAGGTACGAGATGTGTTGATCAAAACAGATGCCGACCTGCAAGAGTTACTGAGCCGTTTTTAAAATCATTTCCACATGGGGGATGCCGTCTTCCAGATAAGGCTCACCCACGGCCTCAAAGCCCAGGTCGCCGTAAAAACCCAGTAAATACTCCTGCGCGCTAATACGGATTCCAACACCATGGTAACGATGTTGGCAAAAACGGATGGCCTCCTTCATCAGTCCTTTTCCAAAACCATGCTTACGGGCCTGCGGACTGGTAACAACACGTCCGATACTGGCTTCTCGGTAACTGAGTCCTGGTGGCAGAATACGCGCATAGGCGACCAGGGTTTCCGCCTGATATCCCAGCAAGTGCAGGGATGACTGGTCTTTATTATCCAGATCCTGGTATACACATTGTTGCTCAACAATAAAAACGGTTGCGCGTAGACGAAGTAGTGCATACAGCTGTTCGGCTGAAAGTTCATCAAATTGGTATGTAAAAAAAGTGGGTGTCATAAGCATTAATAACCATAACGATCGTTCCAGCGCACTTTCAGAAATGTTCGGATCTCCTCTTCTCGACTATTTTTTGCGGGATTATAGAAACGGGTTCCTGTAATCAACTCAGGCAAATAGTCTAGCGTTACAAAATGGTTTGCATAGTTATGCGCATATTTATACTCTTTTCCGTAATCCTGATCTTTCATCAACGAAGTAGGAGCATTGCGCAAATGCAGGGGAACGGGCAGGTCGCCTGTTGTACGAACCTTGTCAAGCGCTTCTTCGATAGCCATATACGAGGCATTGCTCTTTACCGAAGTAGCCAGATAAACCGCACATTGCGAGAGAATGATCCGGCTTTCCGGGTAACCGATCACGTTTACCGCATCGAAGGTGGCATTGGCCATCAATAG
>JBJTXG010000268.1:0-3077 GCA_046082125.1 Ferruginibacter sp.
AATACGATTTAGGCCGGTGGCCACCCCGTACAAATGATGCATCGTACGGTATAGTAACCGGGTCCGTGAATCCAAACAGGGCATTGTATTCACAGATGATGATATCGGGCTGTACAGCCTCAATGGCTTTCCAAACCCAGTAATCATTTCCATCGATATCAATACTTAGGAGTCCGATAGCCGGATCAAACCCCGGTTTTTGCAGGAGCTCATTAATATTATCTTTGGTAATAAAACATTGTTCTGCTCGCAGATCGTAATAGCCATAAAAATCTTCATTTCGTATCGACTGAATATTGGCTTCACTTCCATCAATCACAAAACCTGACCAGTAGTTACTCATCAATAAAAAGCGCGTGTTGGCTTCCCGGTAATTTTCAACGCCAAACTCAATGAAAGTTTTATGCTGAATGGGCAACCGCGAAATCAAGTATTGTATGATGCCGTCATCCCCGTATTGCGAAAACACCTGAAACTCAACCTCACACAGATGGTTGATCGTCTGTTTTTGATTGTTCAAATTTGCCTGCAATTGTCCCAGATTCATTTTGGGATGCTTGTAATCATTCAGCTCGCGGGCATGTAACCGGTCGATTTTCTTATAACTGACCAGCGTTTCTGCAAGGGCGTATCGTAATTTTTTAAACATAACCGGTTCGTTCGTCAATCTGTTTTTTTGATGAATTGGGCGGGATTTCCGGCATATACACCAAAAGGCTCGGTTGATTTGGTAACCACCGATCCGCAACCCACAACTGTTCCTTCAGCCAAGGTCACCCCTTTGGTGATGATACTGTTAAACCCGATCCTGGATGAACGCTGAATGGTAATCGGACTGCTTTCCACCACTGACCATTTTTTATGGGGTGGTCCCTTTTTCCAGTCACGCACATCCGTCAGTCTTTCGGCGCTATGCAACGAGTGTGCATTAGTATCAATCAAGGTACAACCCCATGAAATCATCACATCCTGCTCGATCCGGATATGATCCGTCACAAATAAGGTTGTATCCGGACCAATGAATACTCCGTCACCGATCGACACACGCGCCTTATTATTATACAACACGATGTTGCCAGACAGCATACAGTCATCTCCAATCGTCACATTCAGGTAATCGGCTTCGGCATCAGCGATGTGCACACTCAGACGGCGCAGGTCGCAGCCGGAGCCGGTTTTCAAATTTCCCGATAGACCATAGCGTACCGCATCCGGTTGTTTTTTTCTTCCTAGTAATTTGTTTATCAATTGGCGCATCAGGATATACATTGAATGGTTTGATGGGGAATGAAATACCCGTAATGCGAGCCCTCGAACAAGGCCATGTCACTGCCTTCATCCACAATCGTGATTGGACAAACCATTTCGACCAAATCTAAGATTTTTCCGTTGCCTACAAACAAGGCAAACCTAAACGAATAATGGTTAGGCGCCAGCAATCGCTCCGGAAAACGGATTTGAAACGTATGTTCACCGTTTTCATCGCCAAAATAAGCGCCCATTTCCTCAATAAACGTGCTGAGGTAATCGCCGTTTCGGCCTTGTATAGTACAAGAAAAACGGACATGCGGATTTTGTATGTTTTTTCGGATACGCACCTGAAGCATCACCGGCGAGGAAATCAGGTAACTGTTACAGGCATGTCCTTGTTCATCAACGGCTTCTGCCGACAATACCAGAAAATCTTTGTCGAGTACGGCCGCCTCGTAGCTAACCTGCCGCTGTTGCTGATCGAGGTAATGATCGATCGCGGTCGTGGTATCGCCGATAAAATCCAATTGACCTTTTTGCAGGACAATGGCTTTTTGACAGAGCTGAGCCACCACGCCCATATTATGACTAACGAACAGCACAGTACGTCCCTGGTTTTTACTGACATCTTCCATTTTACCCAGGCATTTTTTCTGAAACTGGGCATCCCCTACCGCGAGCACTTCATCGACCACCAGGATTTCGGGTTCCAAATGAGCCGCTACGGCAAAGGCCAGTCGAACATACATGCCACTGCTGTATCGCTTTACCGGCGTATCCAGAAACTTCTCCACTTCCGCGAAAGCAACAATCTCGTCGAATTTCGATCGGATTTCCTGACGGCTCATGCCTAAGATGGCACCATTCAGAAAAATATTTTCCCGGCCGCTAAGCTCGGGATGAAAACCGGTACCGACTTCCAATAAAGAAGCTACACGCCCTTTGATATGAATCCGACCGGACGTGGGTTCTGTAATCCGGGACAAAATTTTCAGGATCGTACTTTTGCCGGCTCCATTACGTCCGATGATACCGATACGCTCTCCTTCCTTCACCTCAAAGCTGATATCTTTCAGCGCCCAGAATTCCTCTGTAGCGGTGGCCGATTGCTTGTTTTTATTCGATTCAAAAAGTTGCTTTACCCCATTGCTGATCACGTCACGCAACGCGGTATATTTCTCGCGACCTTCATGACGAATCAGAAAACTTTTGGAAACCTGTTCAACCGAAATGATTGTTTACATGTAAACGGGTTTATAACGAAATGCTTCTTATAGCAAGCCTTTACACAAATATGATACCTTGTCCGGTAGGCAATGACAATATAGAAATGCTGTTTTCATCTGCAAAGCGATCAAACGCTTTTTTTTGATGAATATGTTTTGGGAAACCGTAATCATCAAGTACGATCATACCCCCTTTGACCATCTTCGGATAAAAATAAGTGAGTGCCGAAATCTCCGGTGCCACGCAGTTCATATCAATCGACAAAAAGGCAATTTGCGGAGATGTACATTGAGGAAGGGTATCTGGCACAATACCCGGAATAATACGTACCCGGTCCCCTTCAAAGGTTTTTTTCACCGAATCCAGGGTGCCTTTGTATTTATCAATATACCGATTGACGCCAGCGGCCAACTCTTCTTCACTGACCTGATTCATATCAAGACCATCGAACGTATCAAACAGAAAAAAGGTTTTTTCACTGATATTGAAATTCGTATAGGTAATGATGGCTTATGCCAAAGCCATCATTACCTATACGAATTTCAATATCAGTGAAAAAACCTTTTTTCTGTTTGATACGTTCGATGGTCTTGATATGA
>JBJTXG010000269.1:0-3058 GCA_046082125.1 Ferruginibacter sp.
AGATGCCCGCAGGCAGATGCAGGTGAATATCTATTTTTCCAACTCGGCGAGGCTCGGAGAGCATGTGTTTTTGTACTTCGATGCGTGTGCCTTTTAATTCTATGCCCATATCGATAGCGCGAATGCCCATCGTGGTTATGATGCACGTAGCCAAGGCAACACAGAGGGTGTCCGTCGGGCTGAATCGCTGACCTTTACCCCGGTTATCGGTCGGGGCATCGGTCTCAATCTGGGTGCCGCTTTGTACATGTACGCAGGAGCAGTGTAAGTCTCCGTCATATCGTATTTCTGCTGTTGCCATTGTAAATCATTACGTTATTAAATTGCGGTTGGTCAGTGGTTATTAGTGGCAAGGTAGTACATTTGCATATGAAAATGACTGATGTGCGTTTTACGATCGTTTTCTCAATAACCGTATTTCTCGGGCTATTGATGCTGCCGAATCGCTTGCAGTCTCAGGATAATTCATCGTCACGAAAACAACGAAAAGAGGAACGAAACAAACGAATCAACGCTATAATTAAACAAGAGGAGGAGGGAACCATCCGGTATCACAAACACATTGCCGGCGGGGTCAAAATGACTACCGATGGGTTCGGTGGTTTTTTTGAAGTTGGTCGTGGAAAGTCCATTAGAAAAGCTTGGTTGTTTCAGTTGGAAATGACGGAACGAAAGCATCCCAAAGAGGAAAAATTGCAATCCTTGTTTGGCTCTACATCTCCGTTTATCTACGGCAAAATCAATTTCTTTTATCCTGTCAAGCTCGGAGTGCAACAACAATATTTGTTGGGTAATAAAAGTAATAAGAATGGTGTTTCTGTTACAGCCAATTATGGAGCTGGGATTTCATTGGGACTGTTAAGGCCTTATATGGTGGAGGTTGCCTCCGGTCCGGGAGAATTTAAAAAAGTTCGCTACAACTCTGCAGACAGTCTGCTATTCAAAGACATCAATACCATCATTGGTGGTCCAACTTTTTCGGATGGATGGAAGTATGCTACTTTGGTTCCCGGTTTTTATGCCAAAGCATCAGCGCGATTTGATTATGGTCGGTACAATGAATTGCTCACCGCTATTGAAGTGGGTGGCACCATTGAATATTACACTAAGAAAGTAGATCAAATGCTCTATGTTAAACAGCGAAATTTGTTCGTGGGAGCATACGTCGCGCTCGTTTTTGGCAGAAGAAAATAAATAAGCAGTTATGTCATGTGGAACAAGCACGGTTGATTCAGCAAAACCCTCCAAAAAACCCTATTGGCTTCGTGTAAAGTTGCCGATTGGTGAAGAGTATCGCCATGTGCGTCAATTGGTCGACACGCATAAACTCCACACGATTTGTGAAAGCGGAAACTGTCCAAATATGGGCGAGTGCTGGGGCGCCGGCACAGCCACCTTCATGATTCTTGGAAACATTTGTACTCGGAGTTGTGGGTTCTGCGCGGTAGCTACCGGAAGGCCCCTGGATGTTGACTGGGATGAACCTCAACGCGTAGCGGAAGCCATTAACCTGATGAAAGTGAAACATGCGGTCATCACCTCGGTCGACCGCGATGAGCTGAAAGATGGGGGAAGTATAATCTGGTATAATACCATCAAAGCGGTCAAAGCACTCAACCCGGATACTACCCTGGAAACCCTGATACCGGATTTTAAATCCAACAAAGAACAAATTCAACGAGTGATTGATGCCGCGCCGGAAGTGGTCAGTCATAATATAGAAACAACGGAGCGACTAACCCGGCGGGTTCGGGTACAAGCCAAATACTGGCAAAGCATGGAGACGTTGAAGATTTTGAAAGACGGCGGTATGCGAACTAAAAGCGGTATTATGCTGGGCTTGGGTGAAGCGAAAGAAGAAGTGATTCAAACCTTGAGAGATTTATACAACAGCGGCGTAGATGTGGTGACGATCGGTCAGTATCTTCAACCAACGACTAAACACCTGCCGGTGGACCGGTTTATTCATCCGGATGAATTTGCCGAATACCGTGAACTCGGCTATCAACTCGGCTTCGATTATGTGGAGAGCGGCCCGTTAGTCCGATCCTCTTATCACAGCGAAAAGCACGTTATCTCTGGGTACGGAAGAAATAAATGGATAGAAGAAACAGCGTTGTAAAAATCCTGTTCGCCTTATGTTTTCGCCTTATAACATCACATTCCAGATAAGCTGATCCAGCCATTTTCTCGATTCAGGATCATCTGCACTCATCCAGGCTTTGGTACGATCCATGATGGTGGTCAGTGCTTTTTTGTAAGTAAACGGATTTTTTGTGTCAAGGGCCGGTTTGTTGAATACGATATTCGTGGTATTCACTTTCGTTGCCATCCAGGAAGTATACAACCGGGGAATGGTTACGCCCAAGATGAGTCCCGGAAGACCATGCAATGAACAAGGGCCTCCGGTGATCATGATTTCATCTGTATAAAAAGCAAATACATAAACGCTGTCCATGATAACGCCAACAGCCTTTTTGCAATTATATCCGGCTATCACGCGATTTTCATTTAATATTTTCCATCGAATGACCGGGAGGGAATCTTGAATATTGAACAGACTGCCAAATACATCCATTTTTTTGTGGACGGTTCCGGCGGTGTAGTCACAGGCCCAGTTGATCTTCTCATCACTCTGACGAAAAAACTCCGGTAAGCTTTCTTTATTTTCCCAGTGGTCAAACTGATAATAACTCTTGGACGAATCAAATGTGTATTGGTAATAAGCTGTTTTGAAGGTGGGTAATTTATCTTTCATGTTCTCCGCCCAGGAGCTGTTGCCCATGGTCTTCTTAACATTCGTCTTTACTTCATATTCGACCGATGCTTTTTCAATGAACTGAGCATGTGTAACCGTGTGAACGATAGTCAGCATCAAAAAGGTTTGTAGAAGGATTTTCATGTTTTATTTTTTGGAGGTGACGGCTTTATTTTTAAAATCCCAGGAAAAGCCAATCATGAAATAGCGTTGTAGGCGCTGATTGAACTGTTCGGTAAACGTGTTGCCAAAAAAATTACGATCGATACCGATGTTCTGGTTGAACAAGTCACGGACACG
>JBJTXG010000270.1:0-5335 GCA_046082125.1 Ferruginibacter sp.
CCACCGTACAGAATCAGCAAAATCGCGGGCCTCGAGCCGGATCGGAAATCGTTGTGCCACCTGCACATCCGCATACCGGATACCCGACCTCGCCGTATCTACCTGTACAAATACTGCTTGCGTTTGCACGGGGTCGGTACAGGCGGTATCATACAACACAGCATAATAGTTGCCTGTTCCGGAAACCGGATACCAAGAAGTAGATGCTCCAGGTATCAAAACCTGGTTTTTAAACCACCGTATACTATCAGCACCGTATACACGAAGCACAGCGCCATCCGGATTGCCAAGACAAAAATGAGTTCGCCCGTTGATTGTGGTAGCATCATCGATTTGCCGTACGCGAACCAGCACAGAATCCTGTGTTTCACAGCCACCCTCTTGGCTGCTAACTGTCAGGTGATACATGGTTGTTACCTCCGGAGCTGCTTGTGGTTCGGGGGTTTGCGGATTACTCAATCCGGCTACCGGCGACCAGGTATATTGCAAGCCAGGGGCTGAGGGTGTTCCGATCCGAACCGGTAAGCCATTACAGGATATGGCATCCGCACCAGCATTGGCATTGGAGGCGATCGTGTCGATTATCTGAAAAAGCGTATCGACACATCCGTAACCCGGATAAGGGGTCAGTTCAACAGCAATCACGGTACCGGGTAGTGGCGGCGGACTGATATGCAAGGCCGAGTCGGTGCCCAGTATGCGAACCAGGCTTTCATCGAACCATGTGTATTGCTGATAACCGGCGGGTGCTAAAATATCCACGGCGGTATCAGACGCACAGTAAATAGACCCGTAAAGATTATTACTGCATTGTGCCACGATATCAAAATAGGCGTACCCAAAATGGGCATTGTAAGTACAATCGGCCGTTTTCACAAAAAAGCGAATCGTTTTTCCCTCCAAGCCATCGAGATTGATCGTATTTGACGACCAGTTGCGAAACAGCACGCGACTGTTACCGGTGCCCGGTACCGGGGATACCTGAAAACCCGGCAAACTATTATCGGCAATAAAATCAAACGATGAGCAATTCAGCACTTCCTGATCGGTAAGGTTCAGAACCTCTATCACCATGCGAGGCTGCTCTTCATCGCGATGACCGGGATCCTGAATGACCACGGCATAATTGTAGGTCAGTCGGAACTTATTGGCCGTAAGCGGTATGGTAAAATCAAACGATAAACCTTCTGCCTCGGCTGTTCCGGAATCATTTCCCAGCTTGACGGAGTGGCCACTGCCATTCGGGCAATTTTTAGGGAACCCGCCATATTCGTCTAACCCATCACCGGGATACGCATTCAACAGGGTATGCCGGTTGCTCACCGGCGCGGCTACCGGATTCAGGTATACGAAGTTCTGACCGCCGTCAGCTTCTGTGCTACCCACGTAACAAGTCCAGCCACTGAAATTACCCTTTTCAAAATCGATATTTTGCGGGCACTGAGCCTGTGTACTGAAATCACCGTAAAAGACAGGAAGCACGACCATGAGCAGTCGTAGTGGGAAGATGAACAAATTGAAGAATTCGAAAGCGCGCATGGTTGCTGTAAAAGTACAAAATCCAAGCGGGCTATCCCACACATCGAACGGAAACGAGTACATTCGTACTACCATTGACCATTAGTACATGAAACTCCTATTGCTGACTGTTGGCAAAGAACATGAATCCTATGTGAAAGAGGGTATACAACTCTTTACCAAACGAATCGGGTTTTACTTCCCTTGCGAATGGATGTTTATTCCGGCCACAAAGCCCGGCGAAAAACCGGATACGGCCGTTTACCGCTGGGACGAGTCCGACAAGATCTTGTCGCGATTACAACCGGATGATACAGTCATTTTACTCGATGAGCGTGGAAAAAACATTTCGTCTATCCAACTGGCAGACTTACTTCAGTCCAAAGCGAACCAAGGCATCAAACGATTAGTATTTGTAATTGGCGGTGCATTTGGCGTGGATGCCATCCTATACAAGCGGGCTCAATTTGTATGGAGTTTATCCAATCTGGTTTTCCCGCATCAACTCGTTCGCCTACTGCTGTCTGAACAAGTATACCGGGCCTGTACTATCATTCGGAATGAGAAATATCATCATACATAACCACAAAAACACAACTGATGTCAACAACCGTATTAATCATCGCTGTGAACGTATTTGTTTTTTTCGGAACGCGATCGAATGGCGCTATGATTGATAAATTAATTTTCTGGCCTTACTATGTCAAACGGCAGCATGAATACTACCGGTTCATCACCTCCGGTTTCATGCATGCGGATACAATACATCTCTTTTTCAACATGTTCACCCTGTTTTTTTTCGGCGATCAACTGGAAAGCGTTCTTATTGGCATTTCCCTCGTAGCCGATTTACCCGAGAAGACGGGGACGGCCCTTTATCTTGGTTTGTATGTTTTATCGATTGTGGCAGCTGATATGAGTACCTATTCCAAGTACAGGGATGATATACGCTATCGCAGTCTGGGCGCCTCTGGCGCAGTATCCGCGGTTGTTTTTGCCTGTATTGTACTGATGCCATGGAATAGCATTTACCTGTATGGCGCATTGAAACTATCGTCATTACTTTATGCCGTTCTATTCCTCTGGTATTGTATTTATATGAGCAAACGGGGCGGCGACAATGTCAATCACGACGCCCACCTGTGGGGATCTGTTTCCGGTGTGATTTTTATGGGCATCCTCTTATTCATGATCAGTCCGGCACTATTCCAGCGTGTGCTAGCCGAGTTTATGGCCCCGTTTCAGGAAGGCAATCTATTACAGACATTAAAGATCATCTTGTTTGGCCGCTAAGAACTCGGATGCAACGATTTTTTGGGTGCTTGGTGTAACCCGAAACCGATGATCGATTCGCAGCCCAACGACCCAAACAATTTTACCATCGGACTCCAGTACACGCACATGTTTTTTTTGATGTAAGGGCATTTTTTGATCGATTAGAAACCGGCTGATTTTTTTCTTCTTATTCAGTCCCAGCGGATAAAAATAATCCCCTGCTCTCCAATAGCGTAGTTTTAGTGGAAACACCAATGGTGTTGCATCCAGTTGTGCGATGGTATCATTCCGTTCAAGTTCACTAGGTGAATCAGCCATGCGGAAAAGCAGTGTCCCTTCCGGAAAACGATGTGAACCGGTTGGTTCAACAATCATGAGCTGATCCGGCTGAATACGTTGTGTTGGAAAAAGAACCAGATGCTGTCGATCTTTCAATAGCGTATGCGTCTCGGACGCAATCCATTTTCCGGAATCGGCCTGCATTAATTTTTCCGCTTCAGCCATTTGAGCCGGACGAAAACCGACCGGGTACAGCCACTCATAAAAGATCGTTTGCCAATGCTTATTCGTCTGCAACTTCCGCACAGGCATCCATTGCTCTTCTTGTCGGATCGTGATCAACCGATTGATATTGGATTGGATGCTTTCGCTATAGATATCAGCTACGCCCTGTAAGCGGTTGATGGTTTGGGCGATCTGCTTGTCTGCATCCGGGAATACCGATCGGATTACAGGCATCACGTTGATTCGAAGTTCATTTCGTGTATAATCGGTCGATTGATTCGATCGATCCTCCCGCCAAACAACAGATCGTTCGTTTGCAAACGCAAGCAGCTGTTCTCGTCGGGCAAACAAGAGCGGACGGATCACGTGTTGTCCAAGACCAGACGGTTGGGGCCGCATGCCCGCCATGCCGCGAATGCCGGTACCCTTAAAGAGCTTCATCAGCACCGTTTCCACCTGGTCATCCAGGTGATGTGCCGTAACCACATACCGATAACCGAACGTCGAGCATAAATCCTGAAACCATTGATACCGGAGCGTGCGGGCGGCTTCCTGTATACCCTGTTTGTGGAGCGACGCATACGCTGCTGTATCAAACGTATGTTGATGGAACGGAATCATTCGCTTACTGGCCCACTGTTCAACCAGGGCAGCATCGGCATCACTTTCCGCACCGCGAAGTCCGAAGTTTGCATGCGCGATGGCTATTTTGAACAAATGTTCATGACAAAGCGTGGCCAGCACCATTGAATCGAGACCACCGCTAACGGCCAGCAATAGAGGCTCATCCGGTGAAAACAACGATTCCTTGCGGATGTATTGTACGAATGATGATGAAAGGGATTGTCCCATGATAGTAATTCAGTATGATACAAGCATGTTTATGTTAGTCAATTGTCTTGCAACTCGTCCAACGCGTTTCGCAGTTCTTGCAGGCTGTGCCGATCGTTTTTTTGTGCAGCGAGTGTGATCCCTTTTTCATACATGTGCATGGCCTGATCTTGAAATCCCTGCCGTTCATACAATTTAGCCAGGTGGTAATAGGAACCCAAATAATCCGGATCACGGGCTAACAGGGCTTCGAATTGCAATCGGGCGGACTCCTCTTCCCCTTCTTTGATCAATTCAAGCGCCAGGGCGTGTTCCAGAAAGCTATCCGGGCCATTTTCCGCCAACATTTTTTGTATATGATCAATCCGTTGCATGTGATTTTTTTTAGACAAGACAATGCGAGTATATTTGCACCCGATTTAGTTCATCACCAATTCAACCGCATATGAAAATTCTGGTTTGCATCAGTAAAACGCCAGACACAACGGCAAAAATAGCTTTCACCGATAACAATACGAAATTCGCTGCCGACGGCGTGCAGTGGATTATCAATCCTTACGACGAATGGTATGCCCTGGTTCGGGCCATTGAACTCAAAGAGGCCGATCCTAGCACAGTACTGCACCTGATTCACGTGGGAGGCCCCGACGGTGATCCGATTTTACGAAAAGCCCTGGCACTGGGAGGCGATGAAGCCATTCGCATGGATATCGATTCCAACGACAGTTTTGTAGTGGCTTCTCAAATAGCCGACGTGGCCAAATCGGGCGGTTATGACCTGGTGTTTACCGGAAAAGAAACCATCGATCACAATGGCTCATCCCTCGGTGGTATGATCGCCGAATTGATGGACACAACGTATGTCTCTCATGCAACTAAATTTGATACAACTGGCTCTAACGCTATTATAAACAAAGAGATAGAAGGTGGCGAAGAAACCATTTCAGCATCCTTTCCTCTGGTAGTCAGTTGTCAGAAAGGCATGGCCGAGCAGCGCATTCCCAATATGAAAGGCATCATGGGTGCGCGTACCAAACCGCTGCATGTCAAACCGGCCGTTGCAGCCGATGCGTTAACTGAAATCATCGCGTTTGAGCTCCCTCCTGCCAAAGCGGGCGTGAAACTGGTTTCACCGGAAGCCCCGGAGGAACTGGTACGATTACTACATGAAGAAGCTAAAGCCATTTAACCCAAATCAACTACCGTA
>JBJTXG010000271.1:0-9083 GCA_046082125.1 Ferruginibacter sp.
AGTAACTACAAAACCCCTCTCCCGTATACGATTATCCCTGGTCGTAAAGTCAGCGTAGGAAAAGCAGGCGTTGCCACAGAAAATATCACTGCCGAATTAATGTGGGTTCCAACCCATGATGGGAGTAAAGTAAAACTTGCCTGGCAAGTATACCTGGTTCCAGCCGGAACAACCGATTACTGGATGATTCGCATTGATGCGCACAATAATACCATCATCGACGAAAATAACCTGACCGTCTATTGTTACGGAGGAGACAACCACGCGCACAACCACGCGGCATTTGTTTGGGAGTCGACTAAAATCAGTCAGAAGAACCTACTCAATTCTTCAGAAGAATCATCCCGTTGGATAACCAACTCAATCCAACAACAACCGATGATTATCAATGGCGCCAGTTATCGGGTAGTTCCATTTCCGTATGAAAGTCCGGCCCATGCCCCGGGCAATCACGCCCTGGTAACCAATCCCTGGGACGCCGCACCGGGTAATGCCACGAGCCTGAAATGGCACAGTACCGGAACCACAGATTACAACTACACACGTGGAAATAATGTATGGGCACAAGAAGATGTAAACGGAAACAATGGTACCGGAACTCCGGCAACGTCTACCACAACTGGTGACCCACTGAGTTTTAATTTCACTCCAAACTTGAACGCAGCCCCTACACAAACAGCCGGAAACAACAACCAGGCGTTCAATACAACGAATTTGTTTTACTGGAACAATATTGTTCATGACGTCACGTATCGCTACGGATTTGACGAAGCGGCCGGCAATTTTCAATTCAATAATCAGGGCCGTGGCGGAGCAGGTAATGACCTCGTACTCGCCGATGCACAAGACGGAAGCGGAACCAATAATGCCAACTTCTCCACACCTCCCGATGGGGGCTCCGGCAGGATGCAAATGTATCTCTGGAATTCAGTGCCCACCCTCACGGTCAATACACCGGCTACCATCGCCGGTCAATACCAGGCCGTAGAAAGTAATTTCAGTACAGCGAATAAACTATCAACTGTAGGTCAGCGTACCGGTGATGTGGTTTACTACAACGACAATGCTGCCGGAACTACCCATGAAGCCTGTGCAGGCGTACCTGCCAATTCGGTACTTGGAAAGATCGCACTGATCGATCGCGGCAACTGCAATTTCACCGTGAAAGTAAAGAATGCGCAAATCGCCGGAGCAATCGCCGTGATTATGGTCAACAACGTTTCCGGTAGCCCGATCATCATGGGTGGAACAGATAATACCATCACCATACCGGCTGTCATGATTTCTATCAACGATGGCCAGACGCTGAAGAACCAACTGAACAACAACTTGAATGTAACACTGGCTGTAGGACCTCAACGCGATGGCGACGCTGATAATGGTGTTATCGTTCATGAATTCACACATGGTATCAGTAACCGACTGACGGGAGGTCCTGCTCAAGCTTCCTGCCTGGCCAACGCCGAGCAAATGGGCGAAGGCTGGAGCGATTATTATGCCCTGATGCTGACACAAAACTGGTCGACAGCCAACCTGAATAGCGGTTTTCAAACACCGCGAGGCATCGGCACTTATGTAATCGGGCAACTTCCCAATCAATTGGGTATTCGCACGCAAGTTTATTCAACAGATCTTGATGTCAACAATAAAATGTTTGCCAACACCATCACCACCGCCGTTCATGAACGTGGTGAAATCTGGTGTGCAACCTTGTGGGATATGACCTGGAATATCATCAACCAGGTTGGAGTAATCAATCCAAGTATTTATGATACCAGTAGCACCGGCGGTAACAGCATCGCGTTGAAACTAGTCACCGAGGCGATGAAACTGCAGCCCTGCAGCCCGGGCTTCATTGATGGCCGTGATGCTTTACTAAGAGCCGACTCCATTTTATATGGAAGCGTACATCAGTGTGCGATTTGGGAAGCCTTCCGCCGAAGGGGTATGGGACTCTATGCCACACAAGGATCATCCAATAGTGTAACCGATCAGGTGGCCGACTATACCCCACTTGTCAAAATCACAAAAAATCAAAACACGATCGATGCGGTTGAAGGCCAAACAATCATCTATACAACAACAGTCAGCAGTTGTAGTCCGGTTACCAACTATGTATTACGTGACACGCTCCCAACCAACATCACCTTTGTGTCGGGGGGTACCTACGATGCCGCTAACCGTGTGGTTTCTTTCCCGGTAAATTTTACCACCGGTCAAACACAAACGTTCTCCTATAGTGTTACCGTGAATGCAGGTAGTTATTTTACAACTGATACCGTCTTACAGGAATCGGTTACAGGAACATCCATTCCGGCATCCTTCACGGCAACCTCCACAACAGCCAATACCTGGAGTGTTTCAAATACATTCAGTCAGAGTGCACCCAATGCCTTTTTCAGTCCAAACAGTGCCACGGTTTCAGATCAGACACTCGCGAATACAAACCCCTTGAATATCGGTAGCAATACGTCATCCCTGCAGTTCAGTCACCGCTATAACACCGAAAGTGGCTTCGACGGTGGAACCATAGAGGTGAGCACCAATAATGGTACCAGTTGGATCGACCTGAGTAACGAGGTTACTTCCGGTTATCCGAACGCAGTGCTCGCAACCGGATCTTCGAATCCAATAGCCGGTCGACTGGCCTGGTCTGGTAACAATGGTAGCTTCATTCGTTCTTCGGTTAACCTAAGCCGTTATGCCGGACAAAATATCCGGTTCCGGTTCCGCTTTGGCAGTAATAATAGTAATAGCGGTACGGGTTGGTATGTAGATGATATATTGGTTAAAAAAGAGCCGGTTATCAATATCCGCACCAACTTATTCAATGCCTCCGGTGTACGGATGGCATACAACGACACGGTTACACGCATTGTGCAGGTTGTAACGTGTGTTTCAGTATCAGTGAACGCGCAGCCACCCGCCAGCCTGATTGCCTGTGCCGGTTCAGATGCCACTATTACCATCAATGCCAACGGCAGCAATCCGAGTTATCAATGGCAGGAATCTGTTGATAACGGAAATACCTATACGAATATAAACGGCGCCACGGCAGCCATGCTCTCCATTACCGGCATAACCCAGTCGATGAACAACCGGCTGTACCGGGTCCTGATCAGCAATAACTGTCCTTCTACGGCCACATCTACCGCTACGTTGTTAACAGTACAAACCCCGGCAGCAATTAGCGCGCAACCACAATCAGTCGGTGCCTGTGAAGGCGCCAATGTTACGTTCGGCGTCACAGCAACAGGCAGTCCGATCAACTATCAATGGCAGGTCAGCACAAATGGCGGATTATCGTTTGCCAATATCGCAGGCGCTACCGGTAACATGTACACGCTATCAAACGCAAGTGCCTCGCTCAACGGAAATCAGTACCGGGTAGTGCTTTCCGGTTGTTCGACAACACCCTTGACATCCAATCCGGCCACACTAACCGTATCCAATCAAACCAGCATCTCCCTGCAGCCGGCCACTACATTGGCCTGCAGTGGCAATACCGCTACATTTGTCATCAATGCTATCGGAGGCGGACTCAGCTATCAGTGGCAAGTAAGTTCCGATGGGGGCAATACGTACAATAATATATCCGCTGCGACCGCTGCAACGCTGACGTTGAATGCCGTTTCCTCATCACAAAACGGCTACCTGTACCGGGTAATCATCAGCAGCACCTGCTCCGCGGATGTAACCAGCCAGTCGGCAACGCTGCAAGTATCTAATCCTCCGGTATTTAATGTTCAACCGGGAGATATCACGGTCTGCGAGGGTCAAGATGCGCTGTTCAATACAAGTGTATCAGGTACGAATCCAAGCTATCAATGGCAGATGAGCACAGATGGTGGCAACACGTATGCGAATATCACCGGGGCGACAGGATCATCATACACGGCCACGGCCGTATTGTCTTCACAGAATAACAATCGGTACCGGGTACTTGTATTCAGTTGTGACGCCGTCGGCATCGGCAGTAATCCGGCAATTTTAACCGTCAACACACCTGCCACCTTTGTTTCGCAACCCACCGACCAATCGGTTTGTGAAGGCGCCACGGCCACTTTTTCGGCGGGAACAGCCGGAACAGCTGTTACCTACCAATGGCAGGTCAGCACCAACAATGGTACTAGTTTCAGCGATTTGAATAGTGAAACCAATGCCATTTTGCAACTAAACAATACCGTACTGGCCATGAATAATAATCAGTATCGGGTGCTCTTGAATAACGATTGCAGCAACAACATCGCTTCATTGACGGCCCGGCTTATTGTTAATCAAAGCGCCTCTGTAGGATCAGATCCAAGCGGTGTGTCGGTTTGCCCAGGCAACAGTGCCTCGTTTACGGTGTCGGCAACCGGCCCAGGCCTCTCCTATCAGTGGCAGTTCAGCAATGATGGTGGTGCGAACTACAACAATATCGGTGGAGCAACCGCGGCTACCTACACGATCAACACGGTTTCATCGTCGCAGAACAACTATCAATTCAGAGCATTGATTGGGAGCAGCTGCTCCGCACAACCAATTACTTCGGCGGCGGCTGTGTTGCGTGTGCTGGATGCTGCCATCATCACTAAAAACCCTTCCGATACGACTGTTTGTACAGGCGGCACAGCCACTTTCCGCGTGGCAGCTCAGGCAACCAATAGCACCTACCAGTGGCAGGTTAGTACCGATGGCGGCTCCACGTTTACCAATATCAGCGGAGCAGTCAACCCAACGTACACCGTTTCAACGGTGGGTACAAGCCAAAACAACCATCAATACCGGGTGGTTATAACCGGTAATCCATGCGGAGCCATCAGCACCGAAGCGTCGCTTTTCGTTTTTCCAACACCGGTAGTGACGTTGACCGCAAGTCCGGTCCAACAGCTTTATCCGGGACTGAGCACTACCCTTACGGCAAATGCCATTCCAACCTCCAATGATTTTGAATGGTATAAAGACGGCGTTCGTGTTCCTGGCCTCCAAGGTCGGTCAATCACAGTTGATTTCAGTATGCGTGGACGTTATCAAGCGAAAGCCATCGGCCTCTGTGACAATCAATCGAATGAACTCGTGATCGGCGATTCCGCCACCTCAGCATTATTTATTTTCCCTAACCCAACAGCCGGTCCATTGTCAATAGTAACCTATCATCAAAATGCATCCCCGGTCAAGATCCTGATCCAGGTATACGATGCCAAAGGTGCTAAAGTGATTCAGCAAACAGCCACTCAGATCTCTGGCTATAATCGGTACGAATTGGATATGACTTTCTTGGCATCCGGTACGTATATTTTAGAAATAGTGGATGAAAACGGCCATCGCCTCTACGTGCGGAACATATCCAAAAAATAAGGAATGCCAGCTCTTGTTTAAAGCCCCTAGCCATGTGGCTTTTGTTTTATTCAACAGCCCAAATTTGACTGCAAAAAAACGTACCTTACGCCACCAAAACCCTCTGACAATAGGCAGAGTATAACCATTGATCAATCTTTCCATCAAATGAAAAAAAGTTTCCTCTTTTTCCTGTTTGCCTTTTCGACCATGACCCTTTTCGCCCAGCTTTCCGATAACGATCGGGCGCTTCAACTGGTTACTAAAAGCCGAGAGCAAATCGGACTCACAGAAACGCAATTAAAAAATGTTCGCGTTAGCAATACCTATTTCAATACGTCCTCCAATACGCAACTGGTGTACCTCCAACAAGCCTACCTGGATTTGCCGGTGTATAATCAGCTATTGGTTCTGGCTTTCAAAAATGACCAATTGGTCTCCAAGGCCGGTTCACTGCTGATCAGCATGGAAAAGAAAACCAAAGGCCTTTCAGGAACCCCGGGTATTTCAGCCGATCAGGCCTTGGTGACCGCCTTAAAAGATCGTAAGATCCCTTTTACAACCATTCCTTCTGTTCTCTCAAGTAATAATAAAGGCAACTTGCTGACCTTCGAAGCGTTGAACATCGCCCGTGAAAATATAACCGCGGAACTGATGTGGGTTCCGGTGCAGGATGGTGCGTTGGTGGAATTAGCCTGGCAGATATATGTCATCCCCACCACCTCCTCCGATTACTGGATGGTTCGCGTGAATGCCATAAATAATTCGGTGATTGATGTAAGCAACTTGACCGTTTACTGTAATTGGGATTCACCGGATGGAAATCAGGCCTGCACTGACCGCACTCACAGCCACAGCGAGCAAACCACGCTGATGCAGCAGGCATTAGAGGAAAGTCCAGCACTCGTAAATAATGCGACCTATCGGGTGATTCCATTTCCTGCCGAAAGTCCGATACATACCGGTGGCGCACACACGCTGGTAACCAACCCATGGCAGTCGGCGCCGGGCAATGCAACCTCCCTGAACTGGCACAACAATGGCACCATCGATTTTAATTATACTCGTGGAAACAATGTTTGGGTGCAAGAAGACGTCAACGGTAACAACGGTACCGGAACACCCGGAAATTCCTCTACCCCCGCTGATCCGCTGAACTTTGATTACACACCAAACTACACGGTAGCTCCTACACAAACCACTCCAAATCCCAATCAACAATTCAGCTTAACAAACTTATTCTACTGGAACAATGTGATTCACGACATTTCCTATTTGTACGGATTTGATGAACCGTCCGGTAATTTCCAGGCGAGCAACCAGGGAAGAGGCGGTGCCGGTAATGATTTTGTTTATGCCGATTGCCAGGATGGATCCGGAACCAACAATGCCAACTTCGCCACACCGGCCGACGGTGGCAGCGGACGTATGCAAATGTATCTGTGGAGCGGTAGTCCTCAAAAAGACGGAAGCCTCGACAATGGTATCGTTACCCATGAGTTTGCTCATGGCATATCGAACCGACTCACCGGAGGACCCGCACAAGCCGGTTGTTTACAAAACGCCGAACAGATGGGCGAAGGTTGGAGTGATTATTTTGCGCTGATGTACACCCAAAACTGGGCAACATCTACACTAAACACAGGTTTTAATAGCCCTCGAGGCATCGGCACCTATGCTGCCGGTCAATCGGCCACGGGATTGGGTATACGCGGACAGCGGTATTGTACCAACTTCACCGTGAATAACCGTTCGTACGGTGTAACGATTTCTTCTCAAGTACACACGCGCGGTGAAATCTGGTGTGCAACATTGTGGGATATGACCTGGAACATTATCAACCAGGTTGGCAGTATCAACCCTAATATCTACAATGCCAGTGCCAGTGGCGGCAACAGTATCGCGCTTCGCCTGGTGATTGAAGGCATGAAACTGCAGCCATGCAGTCCGGGTTTTATCGATGCACGGGACGCTATCTTACAAGCCGATCAGTTGTTGTATAACGGCGCTCATCAGTGCGCCATCTGGGAAGCCTTCCGCAGACGTGGTATGGGCGCCAACGCATCTCAGGGCTCATCCGGCAGCGTAACCGATCAGACTCCCGATTTCACAATCGGAAGAGCCAGTGTACAACTCACACAAAGCGTGACTCAAATACCGGAGGGTCAACAAGTAACCTACACCAATACCGTTACAACGACATCTTGTGGCGGTGTCTCCAATTTCTTGTTGACCGATACGTTACCAACCAACGTCACCTATGTGAGCGGCGGAACGTATAATGCTGCCAATCGCGTTGTTAGCTTCACCGTTACGCAAGGGGCAGGCACCACACAAACCTATTCGTTTACGGTTCTGGTGAATAACGGTTCATACTATCCTACCGTTACCTTGTTTGAAGACAACGTCAACACAGCAAGCATTAATCCGGCTACCTGGACAGCCACCGGTACCGTAGCCAGAGGATTCTGGAGTGTATCAACGGCACGCTCGTTCAGTCCGGATAAATCCTATTTCTCTAATAACACCGACACAACATCCGACCAACGATTGACGCTGACCACAGCAATCCCTCTGGGAACTAATCCACCTAATTTGAGTTTCCGTCATTGGTATAATACAGAAAGCCAGTATGATGGCGGTGTACTCGAAGCCAGTACGGATGGAGGAACCACCTGGACTGACATGCAACCAAACATCCTTTCAGGTGGTTACATCGCTACAATGGATGCCACAACATTGCTAAACGGTCGTCAGGCCTGGTCGGGAAGTAGCGGCAACGCATTCATCAAAACCAAAGTAAACCTGACGCCCTACGCGAATCAAACCCTGAAAATCCGATTCCGTTTCATCACGGATGTGGGCACGAATTTAGAAGGTTGGTATGTGGACGATATTGCCATCAAAAATCAGGCGCTCGTTGAAATCCAAAGCAATCTCTTTACCGGCAGCGGTATACGCGTAGGAACGAGTGACACGTTTACCATCATCCTTCCTTTCAACTCCTGCACGGCCGCCAGCATTTCCACCCAACCGACCAATGTCAATGCCTGTCTGGGTAGTTCGGCCACGTTCACTACAACAACGGCCGGCACGTCCAATACCTATCAATGGCAGATGAGTACGGATGGTGGAACAACCTGGACAAACCTGTCTGGCGCCAATAGTCAATCGTATACAATCAGCGCTACGACAGCCTCCATGAACAACTATAAATACCGGGTTATTGTGAGCAATGCTTGTCCGTCAAGCGTCACATCCGAAGCCGCAACACTCACAGTCAGCAATCCGGCAGCCATTACTACTCAACCAACCAGTCAAACAACATGCGTATTAGTAACCACGTTATTTAGTGTAAGCGCTACCGGTAGTGGCCTTACTTATCAATGGCAGGTGAGCACCGATGGCGGAACAACATTCACGAATATTTCTGGTGCAACAAGCAGCACGTATCCCATCAGCGGTCCCTCCGCCAGTTTGAACAATAACCAGTACCATGTAGTGATTTCCGGCTGCAATGGTAGCATTACCTCAAACAATGTCACACTCACGGTAAACGAACCGGCCAACTTCACCACACAGCCAGCTAATACAAGCGCCTGCCTGGGCAATAGTGCATCATTCAGTGTTACAGCTACGGGCAGCAGCCTCACCTATCAATGGCAGATCAGTACCGATGGTGGAGCCACCTGGACAAACATGTCCGGCGAAACCAATGCAATACTATCGATTAGTAACGTATCGGCTTCAATGAATAATAATCG
>JBJTXG010000272.1:0-3562 GCA_046082125.1 Ferruginibacter sp.
CCGTCAGAGTTACAGCCGCCGTTTACTGGGAGTTAGGGTCAAAGCCAAAAAACTTCTTCCTTTAATCTTGCAGCACTGGGCAGGCGTCAGCCTCAATACATCTTCTTACGAATTCGCAGAGACCTGTGGTTGCGATAGGTAGGTCTTCACAGACTTTCCCCCGCTTTAAACCGTACGTGATACTTTCGCATCATACGGCTTGAGCCTTCTTACATCGAAACATTAGTTGATAATACTAGAGTCTCTAAATGCGGCTTGGAGCTTTTTTGATTTAGTATTGGTAACTTGATGGTGACACTCCTTGTGTAATAATAATAAGTTTTTAAAGTTGTCAGATCCTCCAGAAGCTCGAGGAACAATATGGTGTATTTCTAACGGCTCATTATTTTCTAGAAGAGGTCTAGTACAAACAGGACATTTGCCTGATTGAGCAAGATATAGGCGCTCATGTATTTGCTTTAAAGAAAACTCAGAAAGAGTTTTTCTTTTAACTCGTTTCTCAAAGTACTCATAATTTTTAGGGTCATAAGAATTAAGATCAGAGCATAACATATGACGCTTAATTTTTACATAATTGATTTGGAATAACGTGACTTTATCCATGACTTTAGTATTACCTGCTAAACTTAGCGGAGCTCCATAGAAAACCCACTTGAAATTACCAACCTGACAGAAATGCCGGCGTACGATTTCTCTGCGCGGTACTTTTCGGTACCGAGTTTTAAGAAGTTTCCAAATAATTACAAATAAATGCTTACTTATGGAATTAAAGGTTCTACTTGCTGTAGACACTCTGTAATACTCCGACCACCCTCTAAGTATGGGATTAAGTTCGTTTATTAATAGCGTAATATGACCATGTTTATGTTTCTTGACAACCTCTGAAAGTTTAGCTCGAAATTTCTTAGTTTTATCGGGCGAAGGCTTTATAAGCAAAATTCCTTTTTTGGTTCCTTTCACTCGATTAAAATCAGGATATTCTTTGAATAAGAAGCCCAGAAATTCAAATCCTTCCTCTATAGAGGAGATTGTGGTTTTGTTCAAATTTAACACCAAACCACGCTCATTTAGAAATTTATTGACTTTAATTAAGGCATCAGTTTTTAAACTTTCACGGGTTTTACCTAGAATTACGAAGTCATCAGCATACCGAGTGATAAGGAATTCTTCTCCCAATTCAGTTTTCAAACCATCTAACACCATATTGCCTATAGTAGGAGATATGATTCCTCCTTGAGGAAAACCTTTGGAAGTTTCCGAGAAAGATTCGGAGTCAATGAATCCCGCTTTCAAGAATTGTTCTAAGATTGTCTTATCCATAGGAATATTTTCTAAAATCCAATCATGTGACACATTGTCGAAAAACTTTTTAATATCAGCATCCAAGACAAATCGACGAGTAGCCGTGTAGGAGCTAAGAACCAAGTTTAAATAAGTAACACAATCGTGAGGTCCACGATGAGGACGAAATCCATAACTTCGCGGATCTGCCGTTTCTTCCGCAATAGGAATCAACGCTAAATACCATAAAGCTTGTACAGCTCTGTCACGCATCGTTGGGATACCTAAAGGGCGCAAAGATCCATCTGGTTTAGGTATGCTCACTCTTTTAACAGGACTTGCTTTATAGTTAGTCAAATTTTTTAAGTCATGGATAGCTTGAAGTTTTTCAGCATCAGTTTTCCATGTTATTCCATCAACCCCAGGAGTATTTTTACCATCGTTAGTAACTACCTTCCTTACAGAAATAGCTCTAGCAGCAAATGAGCGAACTAAAGCTTGTTGTAGTTCCAACACCTTTTTATCATTTTTTTCTCTAAAAGCCCATAGAATTTTTGCTTGTTTATGTCGAAGGTCAACATTGCATTGTTTCCAATCGATATCCCTATAATTGTCAGCAATCTTGCGATTTGGTGACGTAGAGAAGCAAAGAGTATCTATGAAGAATAGCCTTGTGCAAGTCTGCACTCTTTCAAGTTGATTATTTGGTTTACGAAATATATTTTTATTTAGATTTAATACTAGCATAATTATATGTTAAATTTGAATTAATCCGGCTGAGAATCAGGCAGAGAATCAGGCTGAGAAAGATCCATGGTAGAAGATCCAGCTTCATATCCCGATGCAGAATCAGGCTGAGAAAACCCTCCTTGAGGAGATCCAAATCCAGATCGAGAATCAGCCTGAGGAGATCCCATGGTAGAAGATCCAGCTTCATATCCAGATGCAGAATCAGGCAGAGAAAACCCTCCTTGAGGAGATCCAAATCCAGATCGAGAATCAGCCTGAGGCGATCCCATTGGAGAAGATCCATGCGTAGATACAGAATCAGGCTGAGAAAGATCCATATCCATTTCAGCAGAAGACGAGTCTTCAGAGTGTTCCGTTGATAGCTCAAAATCTCTTAGCGCTTCAGAATCTATCGCGTCTAGATCAGAGTCGTAAACTAATGTCGACACCTCAGGTTGCGTAATCATCGTCTGAAGGTTTCGAGCCCAAAGGGCGTTAACCTCTTCAACCGCCCCAGGATAGACGAAACTACCAACAAAAAAGAAGGTATGAAAGTCAGGACTTGGAGTAGACAAAGTAATTAATTCGCCCGGGTACGGCAAGTTTTGAGCCAAAAAGTAAACAACGATAAACTGCGCATCTACTGCAGTCATGCCTTGGCTGGCTAAGAAACGCATTGCCGTTCGATCTGCCTCCATCGTTGGGTCATGATAGAGTAAATACCTAAACGCTTCAGACGATAGATTCCTTCTGCAAAGCCTAGCAAATGCTAGGGCGTTTTGAAGTTCTATCTCCTGCTGAGATAGGCACTGAACACTTGAAGTAGTCATAATACACACAGACACTAGAAGCATAAATCCAATAACATAATTTTTAATTGAAGAGTTTATAATAATTTTATTTTTAGTTCTCATTTATCATTTTTAATATACAGCGTAAAACTCACGCTAATCAAATCTAAAATTTAAGTAGTAATCCAATGTATCTATCAATATCATTACAATATTGCATTCGCTTTTTGCACATTCCTTTACCCGCACTTCGATATGTCACCTTGCGATGACACCACTCAAATCATTAGATTTGAGAAAAATACGGGCTTACCAAGTTTTCTATTAAACACGTTATTCAGATCACTTAGGTCCATTACTCTATGCCGGTGGTTATTTGCTCAATTGTAGTTAACACAAAAAGGATTAATTACCAACCACAAAAACTTTCGTAACAAGAACTTTTCGAAAGGACTGTTTTCACGACACCTCACAGTAATATTCGCTTACGCTGACCATATGATTTACAATCTCGCATCTATTAATTTATGTTCTTTAAATTAATAAATTACTTTAATATAGCTTCACACGTTTTGATTACTCAAAACGCATGTATATTTTAATTCATCCCAATTGAGAGAGAGTCATTTAAGACTAAGAGTTTAGTCCCAATGAATTGCTTAATAGAACTTCTTGTCGCACTTTTTGTTAAACAGTCGCTGTCCCCGATTTTGTGACAACTTTATAAAGTTACCTTTGTAAAGTCACTCCTTATCCCGAAG
>JBJTXG010000273.1:0-5379 GCA_046082125.1 Ferruginibacter sp.
AATTACCGAACACGGCATTGGCCTCACCATAGAGATAGGTTGTTTTGATAAACAGTTTTAACCCCTGATCGGCCAGAATGATGATCCCGATAATCAAGGTTACATGCCATTTTTTCATATCGCTGCAAATATACTGTGTTGTGGTTTGGGGATACTCTGAAAAGCGTTAAATCACAACTTGGATTTCGGGAAATTACTCCTGATAATACACTCTTTTGACCCGTTGGGAGATACCAGTTAGTATTTCATAAGGGATTGTACCGGCCAGGTTTGCGATTTCTGAAACAGTAGGGGATTCTCCAAATACAATTACCATTTCACCTTCTTGAACATCCAGTCCGGTAACATCCAACATCGTCATATCCATACAAATATTGCCGATCACCGGTGCTTTTTGACCATTGACCAGCATGTAGCCGATCCCATTGCTCAAGGCCCGTGGATACCCGTCGGCATATCCAACCCGAACGGTGGCAATGGCACTATCTCTTTCCAATTTCCCTTTACGGCCGTACCCAACGGTTTCGCCGGCACGAAGTTTTTTGATTTGAGTGATGGTTGTTTTCAGTGTCGCCACGTAATCGAGAGGAAGGTTATTGTCGGCACCATACAATCCGATACCCAACCGAACCATATCAAAGTGGAGATGAGCATGGCGAACAATGGCGGCCGAATTGCAAACATGTTTGAGAAAAGAGTAACCCAATATGGTTTGTAATGAGTTGCAGCATGTTTTGAAAACAGCGGCTTGTTTTTCCGTGTAGTTATCCTCTGATGGATCCTCGCTTGCGGCCAAGTGGGTAAAAACAGATTCTATACGAACAGCCTGGTTTTCGGACAATATCGTGCAAAGCGTTTTCAATTCGGTAGACAGGAAACCCAGTCGATGCATACCGGTGTCCAGTTTTAAGTGAACCGGATATTGCCTGATTCCGCGAAGATGCAGATAGCTGGTAAATTCAGTCAAAATGCGGAAGGAAAACAGTTCGGGCTCCAGTTTGTAGCGAACCAACGACTCAAATTCAGTCGAGGAAGGATTCATCACCATAATTGGTAATTGAATGCCCGACTTCCGAAGGGCAATACCTTCATCGGTATACGCCACCGCAAGGTACTCGACACCTTCATCTTGCAGCAGGCCAGCCACTTCATGAGAACCGCTGCCGTAACTGAATGCCTTGACCATGGCCATACAGCGAACGCCTGGTTTCAGCAAACGACGGTAGGCCTTTACGTTGTTCCGAAGGGCATTCATGCTGATTTCCAGCACGGTTTCATGCAGTTTTTCTTCCAGCAACGTGCTGATCCGTTCAAACTGAAAACGGCGGGCACCTTTCAGCAGAATCGCTTCTCGTTGAAAGATTGATAAATCGATAGTTTTGATGAATGCTTCCGTCGTTTCATAAAAGTGGGTCAATGATTCGGACGAAAACAGGTGTTGGTATTTGAGAAAAGACGGACCAATACCAATGAGTCGGTATAAAGAACGGGTATCGAGTAGCTTGGCCAGGCGTTCATAATTAGCCGGTTCGTTTGTTCCGGTTTCCGGAAGATCGCTGAGAATCAGTGTACGTTTGTATGAACCGGATTGCTGCTCCAAAAAATCAAGAGCAATCTTCAACGCATCAAAATCGGCACTGTAACTGTCATTGATCAAAATGCAATCATGGATGCCTTGTTTTTGTTGTAGCCGCATCTCAACCGGGACTAATGAAGTAAGCGCTTTCAAATATACATCGATGTTTAACCCCAGGGCTAACAAGGTAGCCACACAGGTCAGCACATTGAAACGGGACGCCGCATCGTTGAATGGAATGTGAATGTTGAATAGCTTGGATTGGTACAGGCAGGTAATTTGTAAACCATCGTTCAGTTGTGTTTCTTCTAAAACCTGCAGCATTGCACTCGAACTGGAACCCCAGTCAAATAAAACGGTTTTGGTATGCTCGGTCGCAAAAGCAGTGATGGCCTTACAAACCCACTCACTGTCGCTGCAATAGATGAGTTTTTTTGCATGGTGGAACAAGATCAGCTTCTCCCGGATTTTTTCTTCCGGACTTGTAAAATGCTCGGCATGTGCCTCACCCATAAAACTCAGTATACCAATGTCCGGGCAAATCATGGCTTCCAGACGTTTCATTTCACCGGGTTTGGATATGCCAGCTTCGATAATGGCATAATCATTCGAAGAATCCACTTGTAACAAGCTAACGGGCACACCAATTTGTGAGTTGTAGCTTTTGGGACTACGCGCCACACGATACGTTTCGCTCATCAATTGGTGTAACCATTCTTTTATGACGGTTTTTCCGTTGCTGCCGGTAATGCCAATAAAAGGCAGATGCGTTTGTTTCCGGTGATGGGTAGCTACGGCTTGCAGGGCTTTTAACACATCCGGTACACGAATGAATAGACTGTCTGGATATGTTTGCTCGATGGTGTTCGCAGTTTCCTGAATCAAAAAATGGCGTACTCCTTTTTCGTAGGCTTCAGGTATGTATTGATATCCATGGCGTTGTTCACCCGGTAGCGCGGCAAACAGGGTTTCATGCGGCCAATGAATTTTTCGACTGTCAAAAGAAACCGCATGCAACGATACGGAATCAGCAATTCCAGACAATCTTCCGCCAGTGATACGTGCTATATCGTTACTCGTGTATTGCAAGAGTGTAAAGGTACTGCTCCTGTTACAAACAATACATAAACAGGCCGGTCTTCCGCATCAGACGCTTTTGGAAATGGTGGCATATTTTTTTCGGCGGAAAGCCTCCAGGAAAAATGCCAAGAAGATCATGAACAGGATGGGAGCAACCAGATTAATTAACTGCCAGGTTGTTTTTTGAGCGTCTGCGCGTTTTGGATCGATGAGCTGTAAGGAGTAGTCTTTGGCCCGGGCATCCAGTAGGTGCTTGTCATTGGCCAGGTATTCAATACAGTTGGCTATGAAATCATGGTTGGCATAACTGATTTTTGTCAGTTTGTTTGTGCCCATTGGTAATGGTCCGATTTTATCCGAAACCTGATTGACGGCGATATCCGCATCGGCAATGGTAATCACTTTACCCGGTTTGACCGACTCGGCTACAAAGGCACTGCCGCTTTTTTTCATGAGGGAATCCTGAGCGGTACTCAGGTTGTTGGCGAACAACGAGCGAAAACGACCTTCCGACAAAACGGCAACGGGAATATTTTTTTGGGTATAGGTATTGAAATCGGCAATCTGCTGGATCGAGTTGATATCAATAATGGCCGGGGTTGCTTTTTTCGCACTGAGATTGGAGCTGGAAAGCAAGATTGTTTTCTGAACGCCGGTCTCTGCTTGTACTGTATCCATTGAATTGGCGAAGGAACCCGAAACAAACGATTGGTTTTTAACCAGTGGATGGGATGAACCAGGTTGGAACAATGGGAAAAACGGCCATCCGAGTAATTGATACTGACTTTTTCCGCCAATATTGCCAACCTCCACGGGTATTTCCTCGCATTGCTGATCAGCTATCAGATCCGGATTGATTCGAACGCCCCAACGGAAAAGTAAATCGTTCAAATCAAGGTTTCGGGCATAGGCCATCATCATACCGGTTTGCAAGCTGTCCCGCTCCGCATAAAGCATATCGGCAAGTACCAATACACGGCCGCCCTTCAGCAGGTATTGGTCGAGTTTTAGTTTGTCGGTGTCAGTCAAAGGCATCACGGGCCGCATCATAACGAGGCAGTTGTATGTCTCCGGAGAAATCTGTTCCGTGGTTTTCAGGTTGATGGTATCCAGATTATACTGGGTTAGTAACGTTTTGGAAAGGTCATAGATATCGAGTGAAAAAAAAGGAATTTCACCATGTCCGATCAGGTAGCCCACACTGGGCTGGTTATCGCTGGTTAATGAAACCAGTTTCTGGATACTGCTGGCGAATTTAAATTCCAGTAATGCTTCGGCACTGTTCAGGGTTTGGCGATCGAGCAATTCTTCGGATCTGAAAATGGATTTCTGCACCTGACCCTGCAATAAATCGATACCAAGCTGCATGCCTTTATAAGAGACGATCGCGCCAGGAAAAACCTGTCGTTGCCCTTCGCTTTCACCGGCTTTTGTTTGAGCTTTTTGGGTGGTGGGGCGTATACCCATCATGGTTAATGAATCATACAACGCGAACTTGGCAGAGTCTGATAGTCCGGCTCCCGGGTTTTCGAATCGGAACCGGATGCGGTTGGCCGCATAACTTTTGAAATTAGTCAGAACATCGTCTGTGCTGTTGGCCAGTTTTCTGAATTCGGTTCGGATGTCTCCACTCAGGTAGATCGTAATATCAACCGGTTCATCCAGTGATTCAAGCAAGTCAATGGTAGATGGAGATAACGTAAAGCGTTTCTCATTGGTACAATCCAGGCGCGCATCCAGACGGGCAGAGAACAGGTTGAGCAGCACCAACAAACTCAAGGCGATTAAAAACCCGGACAGTCCATTGAATATCGTTCGTTTCCACTTCATCGAATGCGTTTTCGTAACAGGTGTTTAGTGGCCAGCAAAAAGAGGGCTATCATAGACAGGTCGTAGATGATATCCCGGAAAAATAAAACGCCCCGGCTGATGCTGTGGTAGTGAAAATCAATCCCCAGCATTTCGAGGTAAAAATCAGATCCGCCGGAAAAAACAGGCAACCGACTAAGTGCATGAAAGCCATAAAAGAGAATCAGGCAACAGAATACACCGGTCAGGTAGGCCACGATCGGATTGATGGTGAAGCTGCTGCAAAAAATTCCAACAGCAGCAAAAATGGCACCGAGTAAAAAAAGGCCGATATACCGTCCCAGTAAACCGCCGGTATCAATACTGCCATCCATACTCAAGGATTGGATGGTGAAAACATACAATAAGGTCGGAACAAGGAAAATCAATAAAACGAAAAGGGTAGAGAGGTATTTGCCAAAAATGATGCTGGCCGTTGTGATGGGTTTCGTAATCAGGGTTTCAAAGGTGCCAGACCGATATTCCTCTGAAAAGCTTCGCATCGTGATGGCCGGAACCATGAACAAGAAAATCCAGGGAGCCAGGTCGAAAAAACCATCAAGGTTCGCATATCCATAATCAAATAGGTTGCTGTCTGGTAATAAAAAAAGGAACAGGCCATTCGCCAGCAGAAACAGGCTGAGGGCAATATAGCCGGTCAGTCCATTAAAAAAATGATTGACTTCCTTTTTACAGAGGGTCCACATGATGCGCAATTTACTATGGTTTCACCGATTCCGTGATAAAACCAACGAAGTTTAACACCGTTGAAACCACATCTACTGTTTGTTTTTTTCTTTTCGACTTCTTTTTTTTGAATACAATGGCTATCTTCAACCCAACAAAAAACCTTGTGTATGAAAAAAATCTTCTTT
>JBJTXG010000274.1:0-2156 GCA_046082125.1 Ferruginibacter sp.
CGTTGCTTTCTTTTTTGACAGTAATCTTAAACAACCCTATCACCCGACCGAAAAAGATAAATTAGTAGAACAATTTGTAAAGGAAGTTCAGAGACTCTATGGCTACCCTGAAATAGCCAAAACCATGAATGCCGGTCCAGTTTTCCCCAATTGAGCACAACCCTCCCCGTTCCTGCTTTTAGACGCTAATATGCGTTAACTTGCATCCACAAGGTTTATACAGAACATGAAACTAGATATCTTGGCATTCGGTGCCCATCCGGATGACATCGAACTGAGCTGCTCCGGCTGGCTTTTAGCTGAAAAAGCCAACGGAAAAAAAACAGGTGTCATTGATTTGACCAAAGGTGAATTGAGCACCCGCGGAACCGTCGATACCCGACAATCCGAAACCGACGCCGCGAGTGCCCTTCTGGGTTTGGATGTTCGTGAAAATCTGGCCATGCCCGATGGTTTTTTCACCATTAGTGAGGAAAATACGAGGTCTGTCATCCAATGCATACGTACTTATAAACCCGAAATCGTTCTCTGCAACGCTCCACATGACCGACACCCTGATCACGGACGAGCCGCTACATTAGTAACGGAAGCTTGTTTTCTAAGTGGACTCTCAAAAATATCAACAAGCCTGTCAGGTAATAACCAGGAAGCCTGGAGGCCCAAATACGTTTTTAATTACATCCAAGACCGTTTTATCGATCCTGATTTTTTGGTTGATATCAGTGCGGTTTTTGAAAAAAAAATGGAGGCTATCCGAGCCTACAAAACTCAATTCTATCATACATCCATGGAAGGACCCGAAACCTATATTTCCTCTCCGGCGTTTCTGGAGCAGCTTGTCGCCCGACATGCCGTTTTAGGAAAACGTATTGGCGTATCCTATGCCGAAGGTTACATTAGTTCAAAAAAAATCGGAATCCGAAATATGGATGCTTTAATCCTTACATCCACTTAACCCACTAAAATCCTAATATGAATACCCCTAAGTTCAAAAATATCCAGCAAACCAATTTCCATCAAACCCTTAAAAAGCGGGTTCAGGATTACTTCTCTCAGAACAATCTGCCGGCCACCGGTAATTTTAGCTTGTATTTCAAAGCCTCATTATTTTGGTGTCTGTACATTGCCGGATACATCCATCTTGTATTTTTCACTCCGACTACCTGGATGGCCATACCGGAATGCCTAATCATGGGCGCTCTGACGGCTGCCATTGGCTTCAATGTGATGCACGATGGCGGACACGGAAGCTTCAGCCAAAGTCCATTCTGGAATTGGGTAGCTGCCTACTCTGTCAACGGACTGGGAGCTAGCATGCTAATTTGGAGTAACAAACACAATATCATTCACAATCCTGTGCTCGAAGGAGTATCGATGAGAGGCCGATGAAAAGAATAAAAAAAACTGTTTTGTAAAGTCGCATTAATTAGAGCCGGCTGATCTTGATATTGTAAATAGAATTATCAAGCGACACCCATTTTTTTCAGATGTAAAACATGGGAGATGATTGCATCTCTGGTTCGCTCATATTCGATATACCGGATATTGAATTCCTCACAGGTTTTTTTGATGATCTTACTGATAGCCGGGTAATGTACATGAGAAATCTTTGGAAAAAGATGATGCTCAATCTGGAAGTTCAGGCCGCCAACATACCATGAAACCAATTTGTTGTTGGTAGCAAAGTTGGCCGTTGTTTTTACCTGGTGAATAGCCCACTCGTTTTCGATGTCATCCTGGATATTCGGGGATGGGAAGGACGTTTCTTCTACGGTGTGCGCCAACTGGAATACCACACTCAGGATGAGTCCGGCAAACATGGTGATCGTTAAGAAACCAACCAGCCAAGGCAAAAAGTCAAGGGCGTAGATTGGCAAAGCGATCATAACGAAATAGTAGAACAATTTGGCCGCCCAGAAGGTGATGTGTTGAGAAACAGCCATTTTCTTCAACGGAACATTCCCGATCTTTTTTCTGAAGTATTTATCGAAATCTGAGTAAAATACCCAAAAAATAAGCAAGAGTGTGTACAAAAACCAAACGTACAAGTGTTGTAGGCGATGTACTTTATATTTTTTTTGAGTGGAGCACATTCTTAAAAATGGCTTGATCTCAATGTCGTCATCTATGCCATCGATATTGGTATACGTATGGTG
>JBJTXG010000275.1:0-2294 GCA_046082125.1 Ferruginibacter sp.
GTCGGGCAACTACGAATCAGCGATGGCCGCTATCAATATGATATGGGGTCTATTGATACAAGAATAACCGGCCTGTTTGATGGTCGTCATTTTGCCTTCAGCAATATAACCGGAACCTTTACAAACCTGCATTGGACAAACGGACAATTGCAGACTGCCATTCAGCTAACATCGGCCAATGAGCGAAATGGCCTTACCGTCAAAAAACTCCATACCCGCTTTACCTTGAACGACACGTCGATGGTTTTCCAAGACCTGAACCTAGATGTCAATAGTAGTCATATTGAAAATTATGTCAGTTTGCGATTCAACGATTTGCAAAAAGATATGAATGCTTTTTTTCAGCAAGTCAACATCAAATCCCAATTAAAGAACACGACTATTGCTTCTAATGATCTCCGACTTTTTATTCCTACTTTAAAAAATACCGAATATACCTTTCAAATCGAAGCATCAGCCCATGGAACGTTAGACAACCTGACTTGCAACGACTTACAGCTTCGGTTTCGTGAATCGCAGATAAAAGGCAATCTTCACGTACAGCATTTACCTGATATTGACAATGCCTTTATAAACATAAACATACAGGAAAGCCAGGTTTCGCAGCCAGACTTGAATGCATTACTTCCTGCCTATAACAATATCAGCGCGGTTAACACGGCTGCCCTGGGAACAATCCGATATCAAGGCAATTTTATTGGCTTCCCGCGCGATTTCATTGCCAAGGGCACGCTATCGACTACTCTTGGAACCGTCTATACCGATATCCAATATACCATTCCAACAAACAATAAACCAAGCTTTAGCGGACGTGTCAGCACCCGTTCCTTTTCCCTGGGTCAGTTTTTGCAAGATGCACGAATTGGACGAATCTCACTCGACGGTAAAATTGAAGGAGGACAACAATATGGCCTATCCGCATCCGATACCCGATTCGAAGGTTTTATTCAACAGGTAGGTTGGAACGGATACAACTATCAGCAAATCCAAGCATCCGGTTCATTTGGCAACAACTATTTCGAAGGAACGGCTTCCATTAATGACCCTCATTTGGTTATAAAAAATCTATCCGGACGAATTCATTTTGAAAATAGAAAGAACGAATACAATCTGGAAGCCGACATCGAACATGCAGACCTTCAGAAACTGCGTCTCTCCAAAAATCCACTACAACTTTCTGCTCATACCCATTTGAATTTTAACGGTAACGACGTTGATCATTTTCTCGGGGAAGCTCGCATATCAGACTTGCGTTTATTCAATGGCCGTCAGTATTTAAACTCCGACTCTCTGATCATCTCTTCCACTAATTCTGATCTTGGGAAGACCCTGTCCGTATACAATAATGAGATAGCCGCACAATGCGTCGGCGACTTCAAAATCATGGAAGTCCCAGATGCCTTCCGCTACTTTTTACACAAGTACTACCCATTATATGTACCTCAACCAGAAAAGCGACTGTCCGCTCAGCACTTTTCGTTTGGACTCGTCACCAAAAATATCGAGAACTATCTAGTCTTTTTCAATGCGCCGATTCGGGGTGGTAATGACATGAACATCACTGGCTATGTGGATCTCAACACAGCTAAAAAAACACAATCATCCGATAACTCCAACTTTGCATTGAGTGGAACAATACCGTATATCCAATATGACAAGACATCCGCTAGTAACATCACGTTCTCCTCAAACAACGAGCATGACACCCTATTGACCGAAGTACAGTTTACAGACCTTCACCTCGATGATAGTTTATATTTCACCAACGCGAATGTACGGATTGAGTCAAATAATGACATTCATGATATCCAACTCGATACTCGTTATAAAAATACCGGCAACAGCGCCACCCTTCACAGCAAAATTCACACGCTCGCCAATGGCTATGATATTCAGTTTAAACCATCATCATTCATACTGAACAATAAAGTCTGGACACTGGAAAAAGATGGACGTGTCAATATCAGAAAAGACATCGTGGACGTGAGTGACGTAGTATTTTCCAGCGGCCAGCAGTCGATCAAACTCAAATCGGAAGACGACCAACAAACCGGACAAATGAATTTGGTGCTTGCTTTCAAAAACATCGACATCGCTGACCTGTCTGATTTGGCCAACAACGACGTAAAGGCTTCTGGTATTTTCAATGGAAAAGCAGTCATCAAAAAAATCTTAGAGGATCCGTCCATCACAACAACGGGCGATATTGAGGCACTGACACTGAATAATCGTTCAGTAGGTAACACGCATTTTTCGGGCGCCTATCAAGTTTACTCCCAAACCGGTAATGTGCA
>JBJTXG010000276.1:0-3596 GCA_046082125.1 Ferruginibacter sp.
AAATGAACCTGATCATCAATCATGCCGGGAATCAGGTGCTTGCCACTGCCATCTGTTTCTTGAACGGCATAGGGTGTGTTGATTTGCGGATCAATACGTTCAATTCGCTCTCCATGTATCAGCACATCGGTTGTAACGATCTTTCCTTCGTTCACCAGCTGTACATTCCGGATGATTTTTTTTTCCATACCTTGAGCAAGTTACAGTAACCGATTTTCGTATGCAAATTCTTCGATCAGTATTACTGCTTTTCGCTGCCTTCACCTTTTTTTCTGCCCGTTCTCAATCTTTGTTGATGGATCCGCAATCCAAAGACCTGCATTTCATCGACCGGATGGAAATCAAGCTACAGCGCGATTCGATCCTCAACATGTCTACCGCCCGTCCGTTGAACCGACAATCGATTATGTTGGCGCTGGATACATTAACCATGCCCCTTTCTGTTCAGGATCAGTATAACTGGCATAGCTTACGGATGAATAATGTGGAATGGTCTGCTAATCCGGATGCATGGACCAGCAAACGACCTTTGTGGAAAACATTTTACCGGAATCACGGTAATTTCTGGGAGCGTAGAAACAAAGATTTTTATCTGGCTATCAATCCTATACTCAACCTGCAGATCGGTAAGGAAATAGGATATGATAAAACAATCTACCGGAATACACGAGGTATCTCCATTCGTGGTCAGCTCGGCAACCGATTGGGTTTTTTCACGTCGTTGCAAGAAAACCAGGAACGTGATCCCCAGTTTTATCAGCAACGTGTAAACGCTACACGCGCCCTACCGGGTGTGGGCTATTACAAGATTTTCAAAGATGATTCGTCGGCCTACGATTTTTTTGACGCCCGGGCCTACCTGACTTTCCGGGCAGCCAAATTTGTTGACATTCAGTTTGGCTACGATAAAAATGTTATCGGTAACGGATATCGAAGTTTGTTTTTAAGCGATTGGGGAAACAGTTATCTCTTTGCGAAAATAAACGTGCGTTTCTGGAAACTCAATTATCAAAACACCTACATGGAGCTGTTGCCGCAGTTCTATAAAACCAAAGATACCCTGCTGTCGCGCAAATATGCGGCCATGCACCATCTTAGTATACAAGCTCGTCCCTGGTTGAATGTGGGTCTGTTCGAAGGAGTGGTATTCGGACGACGAGACCGCTTTGATTTTCAATACCTCAATCCAATCATTTTTTACCGCCATATCGAGGGCACAATTGGCAGTCCGGATAATGCCTTTGCTGGACTCGACCTGAAAGCAAACGTCCGCAAAAGAGCACAGATTTACGGCCAGGTTATGCTCGATGAATTTATCATCCAGCGGGCACTGAAAGATCCCAGTAACTGGACTAACAAATTCGGATTTCAATTGGGTGTGAAATATATAGACGTATTGGGGGTATCCAATTTGGATATCCAGGTTGAAGCGAATCGGGTTAGACCATTCACCTATTCGCATTTCGATACCGTGAGTAACTACACCCATTATAATCAACCGCTGGCTCATCCGCTAGGCGCTAATTTTCAGGAACTGATTGGTATTGTTCGCTATCAACCCACACCCCGATTGACCTTATATGGACGGGTGCAATGGTATGAACAGGGACTGGACTCAGCCGGCCGTAATTTTGGTGCCAATATTTTTCAAGACTACAGGACACGGGCACGCGAAGATGGATTTCGGATGGCCGGCGGTATCCGTACAACTTGCGCCAATGCCATCTTGAATCTTTCGTACGAATGGAAGCAGAACCTGTTTATCGATCTGGGTTTGCAACACCGGCAATTTCGCGCCGAGAACAGTGCCGATATCAAGCGCGCCAGCGTGATTACGGTTGGATTGCGACTCAATGCCGCCCGTAGGGAAGGTGATTTCTGATCAGTTGCTTACTCAACAATCAGGGATAGTTGAATCGTTCTGGATTTGATCTGATCGATCACGTTGGAGTATTTCAGATTTTCATCACGCACGTGCACATTACGGAATCCCCAGCCAAGTTTGATTTCGGGCGTGAATACAAACACGGGGAAGTAAAAGTGAAAGCCGATGCCAGCTTCCAGGCCGTAATCCAGTTTGTTCAGTTTGATTTTTTTCTCAGCGTTTCGCTCACCGGCATTGGCTGCAAAGTCGTATTCAATCTTTCCGCCACCAATCATGTATACCCGGAAATTGTGAATCCGGTCACTACTGAATTTGAGTTGTACGGGCAGGGCGAGCGTAATACCCTGTACTTTTCGGGTGGTGATGCTGTCTTCTTTATCAAAGGAATTCGGATATTTCAAGGAATACTGAAAGGCCTTTTCTGTAAAAATCAGGTTTAACGGGTAGGTGCGGAGATCGAAATGATTGCTCAGTCGCATGTTCACGAGCCAGGCCAGGTTGATTCCGGTGCTTTGCAGGCTTTCTACGCCCAGTACGCTGTCTTGTTGTAAAAAAAGTGGATTGTGGTCGAAATGATAGAATGCGCGGTTAGCTCCCAGACTGATGCCAAAATGGAATTTTTTATCATCATGATCCGGCAGGTTCACGATAGGCTCGAGCTGGGCGGTTGCCGGAAGGCTTGCACCAATGATCAGCAAGCAGAGGATTATTTTATGCCGCAATAAATTGTACATATACCAAATGTCAATCTTTTAAAAGATGTGTTCGTGAAACCGGTTTCTTCCAATACCGTTACAAAGTTATTCCCTTCAGGAAACGAGCGGATCGATTCGTCGAGGTAACTGTAGGCTGTTTTATTTTTAGAAAACAGGCGCCCAAGGGCGGGAGCAAGTATTCGCATGTAAAACGCATAAAAGGAGCGAATAACCGGAGCCGTTGGTTTACTGAATTCAAGCACAACCAGTTTACCGCCGGGACGAAGTACCCGATGTATTTCGGAAAGACCCATGCGGAGATTTTGAAAATTACGGACTCCAAAAGCAACGGTAACAGCATCAAACGAATCACTCTCAAAACGCATGGCTTCGCTGTCGCCGGTTTCCAGCTGAATGATCGCAGCCAATCCCTTTTTTTGAATCTTTTCACGACCGAAAGCCAGCATACCTTCAGAGATATCAATGCCGATGATCTGCTCGGGTTGAAGCTGTTTGACTGTTTGTATGGCAACATCGGCGGTGCCGGTTGCTACATCGAGGATGCGCTTGGGGTGGATGTCACGTAACGTGTCAATGGCTTTTTTCCGCCACGCAATATCGATACCCAGGCTAAGAAACCGATTTAAAAAATCATAGCGGTGCGCAATACTGTCAAACATGCCACCCACTTGTTTTTTCTTTGATTCGGTGGAATGGACATCCGGGACAATCGTATCGTGTGCAAATCCTGACATGCTGCTTGCAAAGATACACCCTTTGTCAGGTTGGATGAGATTCGCTGCGGGATGTTTTTATTAATGGTTACTTTTGTTTAACAAAAGGTTGGCATGCAGATTAAAAACGCGGTATATGTGATCAGTAGTCCGGAGGTACAAAAATGTCCGCTGCCCGATCGTCCCGAATTTGCCTTTATTGGTCGGAGTAATGTTGGTAAATCGTCGCTGATCAACATGCTCTGTGGCAACGAAAAATTGGCCAAAACATCATCTTCCCCC
>JBJTXG010000277.1:0-3345 GCA_046082125.1 Ferruginibacter sp.
AATTCGGCCTGCATTCCCTTGGGAAATTGATTGCCTATTCCAAAGCGCAATTTCGGATAGACATCTGTACCTAGTATAAATTCAATGTCGCGCAAACCGTTATGACCGCCGTGTGTGCCTGATTTGCGCAACCGCAACTTGTCAATGGGTAATGAAAGATCATCCACGATGGTAAGCGTCTGATCCAAGACACAATGCTCCTTATCGAGCCAGTACCGAAAAGCGCGACCGCTTAAATTCATGTATGTGGTTGGACAAACACAAATGAAGGTATTCCCTTTCCAGCGAACCTCCGCAACATAGGCCAGTCGGTCGGACCGAAACTGTCCTCCGTGTTTGGAAACAAATGCATGCAGCACATCAAACCCGATATTATGGCGGGTATGCGCATATTCGTTACCGATATTTCCCAATCCTACCAATAGAAACTTGTGCATGGTCTGTGGTTCACTCATTCAATGATAATGAAAAAAAACGGAGTTTATGCAAAGGATCATTACAATTCCAGCTCGGCTGCCAAATAGCGGCCTGTATGGCCAACACCCGCATCGACCAACGCCTCGGGCGTTCCTGAAAACAGGCATTTACCGCCGGCGTCACCACCGTCCGGACCGATATCGATGAGCTGATCGGCTACTTTGATGATATCGAGATTGTGTTCGATCACCAGTACCGTATTGCCTCTCTCCACCAATTTCTGAAGTACCTCCAACAAATGTTTGATATCCTGGAAATGAAGTCCTGTGCTCGGCTCATCGAGAATATAAATGGTGCGCCCCGTATCTCGTTTAGCCAGTTCGGTAGCGAGTTTCACCCGCTGGGCTTCCCCTCCACTTAGCGTCACCGAGCTTTGACCCAGCGTGATGTAACCTAACCCAACCTCCTGCAAAACTTTTATTTTTCGATAGATCGAAGGAACCGGCTGAAAAAAGGCTACTGCTTCGTCCACGGTCATATCCAACACCTCACTGATGTGTTTTCCTTTGTAGCGGATTTCCAACGTTTCGCGGTTATAGCGCTTTCCATTGCAGGTTTCACAATGCACATGCACATCCGGCAGAAAATTCATTTCAATCACACGCATACCACCACCTTCACATACCGGACAACGTCCGCTCTTCACATTAAACGAAAATCGACCGGCGGTATATCCTCTCACTTTGGATTCCGGCACAGCTGCGAATAAACAGCGAATATCTGTGAAAAATCCACAATACGTGGCCGGATTACTGCGTGGGGTTCGGCCGATTGGACTTTGATCGATTTCAATTACTTTATCAATTTGGTCAAGCCCTTCGATACGCTCATACGGAAGCACCGGCATCCGGGTTTTGTAAAAATGGTTATGCAGAATCGGATACAGCGTATCGTTGATTAGGGTTGATTTACCGCTGCCGCTAACGCCAGTGATCACGGTTAAGGTGCCAAGCGAAAACGCCACGTCTATTTTTTTCAGATTATGACCTTCTGCGCCATAGATAATCAGTTGTTGTCCGCTGCCCTTTCGTCGTGTAGCCGGAACCGGTATTTTTAGTTTACCGGTCAGGTACCGGGTTGTTTCACTGGTTGCTTTCAACAGCTGCTTGGGCGTGCCCTGAAAAACAATTTCACCGCCGTGGACTCCTGCTTTCGGACCAACATCAATCAGGTAATCGGCGGCCAGCATGATATCGCGGTCGTGTTCCACTACTAAAATCGTGTTGCCCAGGTCCCGAAGATTTTCCAGTGCCTGAATCAATTTATGATTATCACGTTGATGTAAGCCAATACTCGGTTCATCCAGCACATAGGTGATTCCTTGTAACTGAGATCCGATTTGAGTAGCCAGTCGGATGCGCTGATATTCGCCACCGCTTAAGGTGCCGGCATTTCGTTCCAATGTCAGGTAGGTAAGTCCTACGTCATTCAGAAAAAATAACCGCTCCCGGATTTCTTTCAGCAAATCACGGGCAATCTCATTTTGTCGTTTACTCAGTCTTTTTTCAAGGTCATCAAACCAGCCGGCGAGCTGATCGATTGACATCGATGACAGTTCGGCGATATTTTTACCGTCTATTTTAAAATGTAAACTTTCTTTTTTAAGCCGGGTACCCGAACAAGTTGTACAGGTAACAGATTCCAAAAACTGCATCACCCAGTTACGCAACGTATCTGTTTGGTTGGTATCGGCAAACCACCGCTTCAGCATCGGTACTACACCCTCAAACGGATCCTTGTAGAAATCAACGGCCGAACGCTCCTCGCCTATATCTATGCGAAGGGACTGCTCAACATCAACACCTCCGAATAAAATCCGATCCAGCTGTTCTTTCTTCAACGACCGGATCGGTTTTTGCAAGTCGATCTTATAACTAGCGGCGAACTGCTGCATTTTTTTATACACCTGTGCTTCTCGTTCCTCACCCAAAGGCACGATTCCTCCTTCACGAATTGATTTATCCCGATCTGGTATAAGTGCGTCGATACTGATTTGATACAAATTGCCTAGTCCACGACAATGGGTACACGCTCCGTATGGCGAATTGAATGAAAACGCATTGGGAGAAGGTTCTTCGTAACTGATTCCGGTATCCGGACACATGAGTTCTCGACTATAAGCCCGGGTCTGCTCAGCTGCAACCGGTTGGACAAACATCAGTCCCTTACCAATAAGCATACATTGCTGTACACTTTGGGCAATCCGGTTTTTCATATCCGATATCACTTCTAAGCGGTCAACTACCAGTTCAATATCATGCACTTTATAGCGATCCAACTGCAGTTTAGGTGTCAGCTCCACGATATCGCCATCGACCCGCACTCGCAGGTAGCCTTTTTTACGCATCTCCTCAAATAATTCACGGTAATGACCCTTACGGCCTCTGACCAGTGGCGCCAGTAATATGATTTTTTGTTTGCCATACTCTTGTAGGATAGAGCGAATGATTTCGTCTTCGGAAAAACGCACCATTTTTTTGCCAGTCTCATAACTGAATGCTTCTGCGGAACGGGCAAATAAGAGACGCAGAAAATCATAAATCTCGGTAATCGTACCAACGGTGCTCCTGGGATTCCGATTGGTCGTTTTTTGTTCGATGGAAATAACCGGTGACAGCCCTGAAATCCGATCTACATCCGGACGCTCCATATCTCCTACAAATTGTCGGGCATAGGCTGAAAAACTCTCCATATAACGTCGTTGTCCTTCATTATAGATCGTATCAAATGCGAGGGATGATTTTCCACTACCGCTAACACCGGTGATAACCACCAGCTGATTGCGGGGGATGGTCACATCGATTCCTTTGAGATTGTGTTCACGAGCTCCTAGGATTTCAATGCAGTCAGTATCAGGCAGTGTTTTGG